>JBOHIT010000167.1:0-7782 GCA_050726155.1 Bradyrhizobium sp. | reverse complement strand
CGCTTGTACTGCGCAAGCTCGCTGGCTTCGGGCCGCTTCACCTTGATGATGATGTCGGCATCCTTCAACGCATCGGCGCTGACGGTGGCGCCGACCGCGGTGAATTCGGAATCCGGCAGACCGGACTTGATGCCTGCACCCGGCTCGATTGCAATATCGATGCCCAGCGCCTTGAACTTCTTCACGGTGTCGGGGGAAGCGGCCACCCGCGGTTCGGACGGGTCGATTTCCTTGGCAACGGCAATCTTCATGAGGCCTCCGGCGGCGCGGGGAGCGCGCGCGCAAGCAAACTAGCGTTATTTCCGCTTAGTTGGATACCGGTTTCATAACCGGACGACGTGCAAATTTTTCTGGTCACCGCCGCCCTTGGCGATGCAGGAGCGATCGTCAGGTCAGGAAGTAGCCCATCAGGGCGACGATCACGACGACGGCCGCGGTGCCGTATTTGACCAGCATGATGAACCCTTCATAGGTCTGCTCATGGGCCGGATAATCGTTGCCGTCAGCGGTCGTGTAGGCCACTTCGTTATGGTCTGCCATCGGTATCCCCAGTCAATCCTGCGATCTGGCGTGCAATTACCGCAAAGCCGTTGGGAGGGCAACGGGACAAAGCCTATCGGGTCATTCGGAAGGCCAATTATCCCGGATCCAGCGGGTCAGGCTTTCCTCGCTGACCTCGCCTGCGGCCAGGGAAAGGATGATAGCCGCCGCCTCCGCTTCCGGCACAACAAAGTCGATGCCGTTGACACCGAGGAAGGTATACAGCGCCAGCAGCGAAGTCCGTTTGTTGCCGTCCACGAACGGATGATTGCGCGCAATCCCGAAGGCGTAGGCAGCCGCTAATTCGGCCAGCCCAGCCTGCTCGTATGACCAACGGTTTTTCGACCTGTCGAGCGCTGACTCCAGCATGCCTTGGTCGCGCAATCCGCTGGCGCCGCCGTGAATCGTGAGTTGCTCATCGTGGATCGCGACAACCATCTGGCGCGTTAGCCAGAAGGGTTTGGTCATTTGGCAAGCTCGGCCAAGGCGTTGTGATAACGCTTCATGCCCCGCCGGGCGACTTCCATTGCCTTCTCGAAATCCGGGTCGTGCGGGGTCAGAATCAAGCCGCCGCCGGGCTGCTCAATTGGAAACAGCTTGTCGCCTTCCTTGAGATTGAGCCGGGCAAGGAGGTCTTTCGGCAGGATCACGCCAACCGAATTGCCGATCTTCCGAATTTGCAGGACGGTATCTGCAGCCTTGTATTCGCGAGAGGCTTCGTCCAGGCCGCGTGGGATCTTGGTCATGGCATCAACTCCGTTATACAAAATGTATAACATGCTTTTGACGCTTGTTCAACAAATGTATTACATTGCCTATCCGACCACGAAATCGAACCGCCCGGCGAGCCATCCGGCATCCTTGGCGGTGCGAACCAGCAACGCCTTGCGGAACAGGCCGTCGGAACGGTTCTTTGCCTCACCGGGAAAGTAGAGCTGGGTGGTCAGCAGCCGGCCGCCGCGCGGCTGCACCTTGACGTGGATGTGGCGGGTGCGGCCGGGATAGAGGCCGGGCACGACGCTGCGCAATCGATAGCGCCCTTCCGCGTCGGTGAATTGATGGCCGCGCAGGCGGAAGCCGGAATTGTCGTATTCACCCCTGGCATCAGCCTGCCAGAAATCCAGCAACGCGCCGGCGACCGGCTTGCAGGCACGGGTGAGCACCACGCCGACCAGTTCGATCGGCTGGCCCGCCATCCCTTCCTCGAACAATTCAATCCGCTCGGGCGAGGACGGCTTGAAATACGGCCCTTCGGTCTGCGGCAATGTCGGCTCGTCGCCGTCGTGGCAGGCGGGCGTTGCGGGAAGCGGCCCCTCGGCCGCACCACGATCGATCCCGAACAGCGAACCCGCCGCCAGGGCTCCCGCGCCAAGCACCGCACGTCGTGTCGGCCGATCGATCATGAGCCGCTCCCCTCTCACCGCCGCCGCATCATGGCGCGCGACGACGGCCGAAATTTGTCGCAGGGCAGCCGCGTCAGGACATCGCTTCGAGTTCGTCGATCATGCCGGCGATGACGGAGAGCCCGCCGTCCCAGAATTTGGGATCTTTGGCATCGAGCCCGAACGGTTTGAGCAGTTCGGAATAGTGCTTGGTGCCGCCGGCCGCGAGCATCGCGAGATAACGTTCGGCAAAGCCGTCGGAGGCGTTCTCGTAGACCGCGTAAAGCGAGTTCACCAGGCAATCGCCGAACGCATAGGCGTAGACGTAGAACGGCGAATGGATGAAGTGCGGGATGTACATCCAGAAATTCTCGTAGCCCGGACGGATGTCGATGGCGGGGCCGAGGCTCTCGCCCTGCACGCTGAGCCAGATCTCGCCGATGCGTTGCGCGGTCAGCTCACCGTTCTTGCGCTCGGTGTGGATCGCGCGCTCGAACGAATAGAACGCGATCTGCCGCACCACGGTGTTGATCATGTCCTCGACCTTGCCGGCGAGCAGTGCCTGGCGCTGCTTGGCATTTCTGGTCTGCCCCAACAGTCGCCGGAAGGTCAGCATTTCGCCGAACACGCTGGCGGTCTCCGCCAGTGTCAGCGGCGTCGGCGCCATCAGCGCACCGTTCCTGGCCGCCAGTACCTGGTGCACGCCGTGGCCGAGCTCATGCGCCAGCGTCATCACGTCGCGCGGCTTGCCCTGATAGTTCATCAGCACATAGGGATGCGCCGACGGCGTGGTCGGATGCGAGAAGGCGCCCGGCGCCTTGCCCGGCCGCACCGGCGCGTCGATCCAGCGGTCGGTGAAGAACCGCTCGGCGATATCGGCCATCTCGCCTGAGAAGCCGCGATACGCCGTCAACACCATGTTGCGCGCCTCGGGCCAGGCGATGGTCCCGGTCGTGGCAAATGGCAGCGGCGCGTTGCGGTCCCAATGCGCCAACTTCTTCTTTTTGAACCAGCCGGCCTTGAGCGCGTAATAACGATGCGACAGCCGCGGATAGGCCGCGCGCACCGACCCAACCAATGCATCGACCACCTCGCGCTCGACACGGTTGTTGAGATGCCGGGAATCCGCGACGTCCTGGAAGCCGCGCCAGCGATCGGAAATTTCCTTGTCCTTGGCGAGCGTGTTGGTGATGAGCGCAAAGGTCCGCTCATTGTCCTTGAAGGTCCTGGCCAGCGCCTGGCCCGCGGCTTTGCGCTTTTCCGGTGCACGGTCCTGCAGGAAATTGAGCGTCGGCTCGATCGCCAGTTCCCTTCCTCCAACCTTGAAACGAAGACCGGAAATGGTCTGGTCGAACAGCCGGTTCCAGGCGGCATAGCCGCTCTGGGATTTTTCGTGAAACAATTGCTCGACGCGATCCTCGAGCTGATACGGCTTGTCCTTGCGCAGATCCTCGATCCACGGGCGATAATGCGCGAGCGCGGGCGTCTGCAACGCGCGTTCGATCACGGCATCGTCAACGCGGTTGAGTTCTAACCCGAAAAACAGCAAATGCACGGACGCGGCCGTTAGCCGCTCCGAAACGTCGCCGTAGAATTTGGAAATCGCAGGGTCGACGCTGTCGCCGGCATGAACGAGACCCGCATAGGAGCCGAGACGGCCGGCGAGATCGTCGATCGCCTCGTAACGCCTGACCGCTTCGGCGAGCCACTGCCCGCCGTCATCCTTTGCGACATGCTCGGCAAGCTTGCCTTTGTAGTCCGTCTCAAACGCGGCGCAGTCTGCATCCATCTTTTGCAAATCTCTGCCGACTTCGGCCGCGTCGATGCCGGAGTAAAGGTCGGACAGATTCCATTCCGGCAGCTTGCCGGCTTTTGATTTGGCCGCTTTTGCTTTGCGGACGGCAGATCCCTTGCTGATGGCGGCTTTGCGGGACGTCTTGCTCACGCGGGATGTCGCAGGTTTCGCGGTCATGAACACTTTCAAATTAGCGGGATGTTTAAACGGGCATGACGATCAAGGTGTCGCGACGATCAGGCGAACGCCGCGAGTTGGGGTGCGAACTGGACCAGCAGTTCCTCGCTCTCCGCGATCATCGGCTCGAGCTTTTCGTGAATTGCGTTTCGAACCGCGCACCACAGCGTGATGGCCCGAACCATCAGCCATGGCGTCGATGGGACCGCCGCTCTGGCATGCAGTGCGACGATATCGAGGTTTCGATGCTCGAACAGCAGCCGGCCCGTCCCGTCTTCCAGGATGTAGCGCCCCCCGATTCGGGACACGCACAATTCGCACGCCTGATCCGGTAGCGGGCCCAGCAAATAGAACTGGACATCACCTTTTTCCGTCACGCCGGTTTCCCATGCGCGGCCGGTCGACGGTGCGAGCGCAGCCTGTAATGCCGCAACGATGGTGTTGAGTTCCTGTTCGCTCCACATCCCGGTCTCCTGTGTGCGCTCGAACGCAATCACGCTCATTTTTTCTCCGCTCCGAACAGCAGCCGGTGCAGCTCCGGCTCGTAGTACATTAACAGATGCCTAGCGAACGCCTCCGGTTCAAGGCCCAGCTCGCTGGCCCACGCGCCCATGATTTCAGTTGGAACGCGGCTGAACCCGTTCTCGACCTGTGAGATGAACGTGTAATATTTGAGACCAAGCCGGGCGGCGAGATCGGCCTGCGACAATCCTGCATCTGCCCGCCGCAGCTTGAGCCAATCCCCGGCCTGCTTCCGCAATTGCCGGACTTCCGTGACGACCTTGCCCGGAGGCTGTCCAGCAAAAACATCTTGATGTTTTGCTTGTTTCATGATTACTAAACTATCCAATTTGAATTACAGAACAGATAGTTTTCCATAGCACAATCACGCGGTTTTCCCCAATTCGCGAACCTCAGGGAGGGCAATAATCCAATGGCGATCGCAGACCGCAGCCGGGCGGCCCGGACCAAGAGCCGGGAAAACACTATCCACGGCAAGGAGTTGATTGCCGGCGTCCTGCTGCTGGCGCTGGTTGCTGCGCTCGGCATCCGGAACGCGGTGCCGGCCGATGCGCTGGCGCCCGTGATTGTCACCCTGCTGTTTGCGGCCGGCGCGACGGTGGCCGGGCTCGCGCTGTTGTGCCGGCGCGACCGGTTCCGCGTCATCTGGTTCGACCTTGCCGGCACCCTGACGTTCATCGGCGTGGTGCTGTCCGTCCTGATCGAACCGGACCAGATGATCAGGCTGTTCGCGCTTCCGGATCAACCTGAGTAGCGGGGAAAATTCTTCCGGCAAATCGAACTCGTTTTTTGGCTGTGTGCGTCCAAGCCCGGGCCCCTCTGGCAGTTCGTGGGAACTGCGATGTCGGATTGGACTTCTGAACGGAGTGGCCCTGCATGCTCGAGATGATCTCCTCACAATCCCTGACAGCGCTTTTCCAGGTCGTGATGATCGACCTGGTGCTCGCCGGCGACAATGCGATCGTTATCGGCCTCGCAGCCGCCGGGCTGCCCGAGCAACAGCGCAAGAAAGCTATCCTGGTGGGCATTGCGGCCGCCACGATCCTGCGGATCGGCTTCGCCACCATCACGGTCCAGCTGCTGCAAATCATCGGACTGCTGCTCGCCGGCGGCGTTCTCCTGCTGTGGGTATGCTGGAAGATGTGGCGCGAATTGCAGGCATCGCACCAGCAGCAGGCGAAATTTCAGAGCCTGTCGGCCGCAAGGACCATCGATGCGGCCGTTCATCACAAGACGCTCGGCCAGGCCATATGGCAGATCACGCTCGCGGACGTGTCGATGTCGCTCGACAACGTGCTGGCGGTCGCAGGCGCCGCCCGCGAGCATCCAATTATTCTGATATTCGGTTTGGGGCTCTCGATTGCGCTGATGGGCCTCGCCGCGAACTTCATGGCGCGTCTACTGGAAAAGCATCGCTGGGTTGCCTATGTCGGTCTCCTGATCATCCTCTATGTGGCCTTCGACATGAGCTACCGCGGCGCATTGGAGGTGTGGCAAGGCGTCAAGGCTTAAGTGTGCGTTAATCGGCATCGGCGAGAGTGCCCCGATTCGAGACAGATCGTTGTAACGTGCGGGGTACACCATGGCTGCTACCATCCTGATAGCCGATGACGACGCGGTGCAGCGCCGTCTGGTCGAGAACATGGTGCAGAAGTGCGGCTATGAGCCGCTCGTCGTCGACAGCGGCGACGCCGCCGTGGCCCTGCTGACCGCACCCGACGCGCAGGTGATCGATGCCGTCGTTCTCGATCTCGTGATGCCCGGCCTCGACGGCCTCGGCGTGCTGGCAAAAATTCGTGAAGCCGGTTTGACCGTTCCGGTCGTCGTGCAGACCGCACATGGCGGCATCGACAATGTGGTTTCGGCGATGCGCGCCGGCGCCCAGGATTTCGTCGTCAAGCCGGTCGGCTTCGAACGGCTGCAGGTCAGCTTGCGCAATGCGCTCAACACGCAAGCCTTGAAGGGCGAATTGCAGCGCATCCGTCACAGCCGCGAAGGCCGGCTGACCTTCGCCGATATCATCACCCGCAGCGAAACCATGGCAGGCGTGCTGCGCACCGCGCAGAAGGCGGCCTCGTCAGGCATTCCGGTGCTGATCGAGGGCGAGTCCGGTGTCGGCAAGGAATTGTTCGCCCGCGCCATCCATGGCACCAGCGAGCGCAAGGCCAAGCCGTTCGTCGCCGTCAATTGCGGTGCGATCCCTGACAATCTCGTGGAATCGATTCTGTTCGGTCACGAGAAGGGTGCCTTCACGGGCGCCACCGAACGCCACATGGGCAAGTTCGTCGAAGCCCATGGCGGCACGCTGTTCCTCGACGAGGTCGGCGAACTGCCGCTGGCGGCGCAAGTAAAACTGCTTCGCGCGCTGCAGGAAGGCACGGTCGAGGCCGTCGGCGGTCGCAAGCCGGTGAAGGTCGACGTCCGCATCATTTCGGCGACCAATCGCAAGCTGCTCGATCACGTGAAGAACGGCGCGTTCCGTGAAGACCTGTTCTACCGGCTGCACGTGCTGCCGCTGACCATTCCTCCGCTGCGGATGCGGCGCGAGGACATCCCGCATCTGCTGCGGCATTTCCTGGCGCGGTTCAGCGCCGAGGAAAATCGCACCATCACCGGCATCAGCGGCGAAGCCATGGCGCATCTGGCGCAACTCGATTGGCCCGGCAATATCCGCCAACTCGAAAACACCGTGTACCGCGCCGTCGTGCTGAGCGAGGGCGATCAGCTTGGTCTGCCCGACTTCCCGCAGGCCGCGGCACACACCGTTGCGGACACCCCCGCTACGCACAGCGAACCATTGATCGTTGGGCCCTCGACGGCGCCCGCCATGGTTTCAGGTAATGAAATACCGATCGCGCCATTTGGCAACGCCGGCAACCTATCGATGCTGACGACCACCGGCGAGGTGCGGCCGCTCGAAGAAATGGAGAACGAGATCATCCGCTTTGCGATTGCGCATTATCGCGGGCAGATGTCGGAAGTCGCACGCCGGCTGAAGATCGGCCGCTCGACGCTCTATCGCAAGCTCGACGAGGCCGCCGCCAACGATCCGGCTGAAGGCGCACAAGACACCCATTGAGTCGCCAATTGAACCCGAAGCGCGATTGTGGCGCTCCGGTGGCAGGGTCCAGTGCGCGCCACTGATTCGGGAACCTTCGAACCGTGGCTTGTCGGTGACAGACAAACGCCGAGGGGCGTGGCAAAACCGCGCCACCCGAATGCAAATGGGTAGTTCGAGGTCAGTTTGTCGTGAGTTGCCCCGCATGGCGCTGGCTGCATGTAAGGGGCACATGTATCGTCTGCGTTTGAATCGTTGCGTGCAGGCGTACCGACTTGAAGCGATCGAGGCCGGCGCTTTCGCGCAGA
>JBOHIT010000166.1:0-9106 GCA_050726155.1 Bradyrhizobium sp. | reverse complement strand
GACCTCGATCACGTCCGTTACCGGACTGCTCAACCAATCGGATTGAATAACTGCGAGTACTCCTCGTGGGCTTTTGGCCACCCCATCGATACCAACTGGGCCGCAAGACGGCTGACAGCGGGCTTTGTTAAGCCTGGGGCTTAACACTGTCTCAATCCGCAATAATTATTGAGTAGGAGGGCGGCTGCGTTTCCCGTTAAGGGAACGTGGCGCCGCTTCGGCAAATTTTCGACGATTTGGGGATATTAAACCGCATGTGCGGCATTGTCGGCATTCTCGGACGCGCTCCGGTCGCAGAGCAGTTGGTGGATTCGCTCAAACGGCTGGAATATCGCGGTTACGATTCCGCAGGCGTCGCCACGCTGGAAGGCGCCCATCTGGCGCGCCGCCGCGCCGAGGGCAAACTGAAAAACCTCGAAAAGCGGCTGGAGGCCGAGCCGCTCGCCGGCCATAGCGGGATCGGCCACACCCGCTGGGCCACCCATGGCAAGCCGACCGTCAACAACGCGCATCCGCATGCCACCGAACGCGTCGCCGTGGTCCATAACGGCATCATCGAGAATTTTCGCGAACTGCGCGAGGCGCTCGAGAAGAAGGGCGCGGAGTTCAAGACCGAAACCGATACCGAAATCGTGCTGCATCTGGTCGACAATCTGCTCAGCCAGGGCGTCAATCCCGTAGAAGCGGTGAAGGCGGCGCTGACGCAGCTGCGCGGCGCGTTCGCGCTCGGCTTCATCTTCGCCGGCCAGGACGATCTGTTGATCGGCGCCCGCAACGGCCCGCCGCTCGCGATCGGTCATGGCGACGGCGAAATGTACCTGGGGTCGGATGCGATCGCGCTCGGGCCGTTGACCGACACCGTCAGCTATCTCGAGGACGGCGACTGGGTGGTGCTGACGCGCAAGGGCGCCACCATCTACGACAAGGACAACGCCATCGTTCATCGCGACAAGATCAAGCACACCGCGTCGAGCTCGCTGGTCGACAAGGCGAACTACCGCCATTTCATGGCCAAGGAAATCCACGAGCAGCCGGAAGTGGTAGGCCACACGCTGGCGCGCTATGTCGATATGGCGACCGAGCAGGTGTTGCTGCCGGTGAAGCTGCCGTTCGACTTCAAGGATATCCAGCGCATAGCGATCGTCGCCTGCGGCACCGCGAGCTATGCCGGCTTTGTCGCCAAATACTGGTTCGAACGGCTCGGCCGCGTACCGGTCGAAGTCGATGTCGCCTCGGAATTCCGCTACCGCGAGGCACCCTTGCGCAAGGGCGATCTGGCGATCTTCATTTCGCAATCCGGCGAGACCGCCGACACGCTGGCGGCATTGCGTTACGCCAAGTCGCAAGGCGCGCACACGCTCTCCGTGGTCAACGTGCCGACTTCCACGATCGCGCGCGAAAGCGAGACCGTGTTGCAGACGCTGGCGGGGCCCGAGATCGGCGTCGCCTCGACCAAGGCGTTCACCTGCCAGCTGATGGTGCTGGCCGCATTGGCGGTGGCCGCCGGCAAGGCGCGCGGCGAATTGTCCGACGAGGACGAGACCAAGCTGGTCCATGGCCTCGTCGAAATTCCCCGCCTGATGGCGGCGGCGCTGACCTCGGAACTGCAGATCGAAAAACTGGCGCGGGACATCGCCAAATGCCGCGACGTGCTCTATCTCGGCCGCGGCACCAGCTATCCGCTGGCGCTGGAGGGCGCGCTGAAGCTGAAGGAAATCTCCTACATCCACGCCGAGGGCTATGCCGCCGGCGAGCTCAAGCACGGCCCGATCGCGCTGATCGACGAGAACATGCCGGTCGTGGTGATCGCGCCCTACGACCGGGTGTTCGAAAAGACCGTCTCCAACATGCAGGAGGTCGCCGCCCGCGGCGGCAAGATCATCCTGATGACGGACGCCAAGGGGGCGGCGGAAGCCACCATCGAATCCCTGGTCACCATCGTGCTGCCGGACATGGCGGCGACCTTTACGCCAATGGTCTACGCCGTTCCGGTGCAGCTACTGGCCTACCATACCGCCGTCATCATGGGCACGGACGTCGACCAGCCGCGAAATCTGGCCAAATCGGTCACGGTCGAATAGCCGCAGCCGGCGCCTGGCTTCCCCTTGGGCCTTCAAAAACCTGCTAGGATGGCTTAGCTGGCAATAAGACCGGCTGCCCCGCGACCTGGAACCGCAATGAATCCCGAAGATTTGCCACCGTCCACCCCGGCTGAAGTCCCGCCGGAAGTCGTCCATACCGGCCTGATGGCCCGTTTCCGCAACTATTTCCTCACCGGCCTCGTGGTCGCCGCGCCGATCGCGATCACCTTTTACCTGACCTGGTGGGTCGGGACCTGGGTCGACGGCCTGGTGCGGCCGTTCGTGCCGATCGCCTACCGGCCGGAAACCTATCTGCCGTTCGGGCTGCCGGGCTCGGGGCTGATCATCGCCGTGGTGGCGCTGACGCTGCTGGGCTTCCTGACCGCCAATCTGATCGGGCGGACGCTGGTCGATCTCGGCGAAAGGCTGCTCGGCCGCATCCCGGCGGTGCGCTCGATCTATCGCGGCGTCAAGCAGGTGTTCGAGACCTTGTTCTCGGGGCAGGGATCGAGCTTTCGCCGCGTCGGCCTGGTCGAATTTCCCTCACCGGGGATGTGGTCGATCGTCCTGATCTCGCAGGCGCCGAGCGTGGAGATCGCCAATCGCTTGCCGAGCCAGGACGAGCACATTTCGGTGTTCCTGCCGTGCGCGCCGAACCCGACTACGGGCTTCTTCTTTTACGTGCCGAAGAGCAAGATCCTCGAAATCGAGATGAGCGCCGAAGACGCCGCGACCCTGATCATGTCCTGCGGCGTCGTGCAGCCGGGTTCGGACCCGCAGAAAAAGATCGCAGCCCTGGCCGCCACGGCGAACGCCGCCCGCGCGGCAAGTGCCGCGAATGCGGCGACACTGCAGCCGGCGAAGGTGGAGTGAGGTGACTCGCGAAGTCGAAACACGTCGCCGGGACGCGTATTGCTTGTCAGATGAGGAGCGAGCCGCAGTCCGTGCGGGGATGGACGATGCTCGCCGTGGCGAATTTGTACCCGAAGACGAGATCGAGGCGTTTTATCAACTGCACCGTCAGCGTTCGTCATTGCGAGGAGCGTAGCGACGAAGCAATCCACCTATCCGTTATGCCGCGCGATGGATTGCTTCGCTGCGCTCGCAATGACGGTGAGGGGCTGTCACCCAGCCCCGATCAGCGGGATGGCCTCGTCCCGCTCATACAGATACAGCAGACACCGCAGCGCTTCGCCGCGGTCGCCCTTGAGCTTCGGATTGTCTTTCATGATCCGCAGCGCCTCGTCGCGGGCCTGAGTGATCAGTTGGCCGTGGACGTCGGAGCGGGCGATGCGGTAGCCGGGCAGGCCGCTTTGCCGCACGCCGAGCACATCGCCTTCGCCGCGCAGCTTCAGATCCTCCTCGGCAATTCGAAAGCCGTCGGTGGTTTCGCGGATCACCTTTAAGCGCGCCGTCGACATCTCCTTCAGTGGCTCCTTGTAGAGCAGCAAGCAGGTGGATGCTTCCGAGCCGCGACCGATCCGGCCGCGGAGCTGATGCAATTGCGCCAAGCCAAAGCGTTCGGCGTTCTCGATCACCATGATCGACGCGGCGGGGACGTCGACGCCGACTTCGACCACGGTGGTGGCGACCAGAAGACCGATCTCATGGGCGGCGAACTGCGCCATCACGCGGTCCTTTTCGGTGCCCTTCATCTGGCCGTGCACGAGGCCGACGCGATCGCCGAAGCGTTGTTGCAGTCGTTCGAACCTTTCGGTGGCGTTGGTGAGGTGTTCGATGCCTTCGGCCTCGGATTCCTCCACCAGCGGACAGATCCAGTAGACCAGCTTGCCGGACTTGAGCGCGCGGCCGACGCCGTCGATGACTTCGTCGAGCCGGCTGTTGGGAACGGTGCGGGTGTCGATGGGCTGGCGGCCGGCCGGCTTCTCGCGCAATTCCGAGACGTCCATGTCGCCGAAATATGTCAGCACCAGCGTGCGCGGGATCGGCGTCGCACTCAGCACCAGCACGTCGACGGCGTCGCCCTTGTTGGTAAGCGCCAGCCGCTCGCGCACGCCGAAGCGATGCTGCTCGTCGACAACAGCCAGCGCCAGTGCCTTGAAGATCACGTCGTCCTGGATTAGCGCATGGGTGCCGACCAGGAAATCGATCTCGCCGGCCTCAAGCCTCCCCAGGATTTCGCGGCGCTCCTTGCCTTTTTCTCGGCCTGTGAGGATCGCCACCCGCATGCCGGCGCGCTCCGCGAGCGGCGTGATGGTCTTGATGTGCTGGCGCGCCAGGATTTCGGTCGGCGCCATCAGGGCGGCCTGCTTGCCGGCCTCGGTGACGGCGGCGGCGGCCAATAGCGCTACCACCGTCTTGCCGGATCCGACGTCGCCCTGCAGCAGCCGCAGCATCCGCACCGGCTGGCGCAAATCCTCGGTGATGGCGGCGACCGCATCGCGCTGCGAGGCCGTCAGCGCATAAGGCAGTGCGTCGATGATCCGGCTGCGCAGGTGCCCGTCACCGGCATGGCGATCGCCGGCCGGCCGGCGCAATTGCGCGCGCACCAGCGCCAGCGCCAGTTGGCCCGCCAGCAATTCATCGAAAGCGAGCCGCGACCAGAACGGGCCGTCAGGCAATATGTCGGTCAACTCGACCGGAATATGGACGCGGGTGAGCGCCTCCCGAATTGGCGGGAACTGGCAGCGGCGGATCACCTCCGGGCTGATCCATTCGGGTAATTCAGGAAGCTTTTGCAGCGCCTGCGCGATCGCGCGGCGCAGCGAGCCCAGCGCCAGGCCTTCGGTCAGGGGATAGACCGGATCGATGCCGGACAGTTTTGAAAAAGCAGCTTCATCGACGATGCGGTCGGGATGCACGATCTGGGGAATCCCATCGTACATCTGCAGGGTGCCCGAGACGTAGCGCTTCTCACCGACCGGCAGCAGTTTTTCGACATAATCAGGCCGGGCGCGGAAAAACGTCAGCACCACGTCGCCGGTGTCGTCGCTGGCATAGACGAGGTAGGGCGCGCGCGAATTGCGCGGCGGTGGCGGCCGGTGGCGGTCGACGGTGACCTCCAGCGTCACCACGGTTCCCTGCACCGCGTCGCGAATCTTGGGCTGCGCCCGGCGGTCGATCACGCTGGCCGGCAAATGCAGCAGCAGATCGACCAGCCGCGGCGTCTCGCTGCGGCTGAGCAGATAGCGCAGCAATTTGTCCTGCTTCGGCCCGACGCCGCCAAGGCTCGTGACCAGCGCAAACAGAGGATTGAGCAGAGCAGGGCGCATTCAGGAGACCTAAGACCTTTTCGGCCCGTCATGCCCGGCCTTGTGCCGGGCATCCACGTCTTTTTTTGTGGCCAAGACGTGGATGGCCGGGACAAGCCCGGCCATGACGAGCGCTACAAAGACAACACAGACAAACAAGGGCTGACATTCGCCGATACGGTCGTTATATCAACCCCGCCCGGCACGTCCGGGCTTTTGGCGTTCGGATGGGAATCAAGAAAATGACGGGTTCGACACGATCGAGCGATGGCCTCGACGACCGCCGCAAGCGGCTTTTGTTTCGCTGCTGGCATCGCGGCACCCGCGAGATGGACCTGATCCTCGGCCGCTTTGCCGATGCCGAGATATCGAACCTGTCTGATGGTGACATGGCCGAACTGGAACGCCTGATCGACGTGTCCGATCCCGACCTCTATGCCGCGCTGACCGGGGACAAGCCGCTGGATCCCGAATATGCCAGCGCGCTGTTCGACCGTATCAAGGCGTTTCGCGCCGTGGATCACGGCGCATGAAGTCACCGGTAAAATCGCCGGCCGCGCTGCTGGCCGCCGGCCGCGCGCTGACCTTTGCCAATGTCGCCGAGGGCGCCGAGGGCCTGGTCGTCGCCGATCTCGCGCGTGCCGTCGCCGCCAAGCCGAAGCCGCCGGCGGTGAGCCTTGCGGTCGTATGCCGCGACGGTCCCCGCATGCAGCAATTGGCGCGGGCGCTGGAATTCTTTGCACCGGATTTGCCGGTGATGCAGTTTCCGGCCTGGGACTGCCAGCCCTATGACCGGGTGTCGCCGCATGGCGGCATCCTGGCGCAGCGCCTGACCACCCTGGCGCGGTTGTCGCGCCTTACCGGCAGCGACAAGCCGCTGATCGTGCTGACCACGGTGAATGCTATTCTGCAGCGCGTGCCGGCGCGTGAAGTCGTGGCCGCGCAGGCATTGTCGGTCGCACCCGGCCACGTCGTGCCGATGGACTCCATCGTCGCCTGGCTGGAGCACAATGGCTACAACCGCTCCTCCACCGTGCGCGAACCCGGCGAATACGCGGTGCGCGGCGGCATTCTCGACCTCTTTCCGGCCGGACTCGACCAGCCGGTACGGTTCGATTTCTTCGGCGACAGCCTGGAATCGATCCGCACGTTCGATGCCGAAACCCAGCGCACGCTGCTCGACATGCGCGCGCTCGATCTGGTTCCGGTCTCCGAATTCCAATTGGTCACCGAAACCATCCGCCGCTTCCGCATGGGCTATGTCGCGACCTTCGGCGCGCCGCAGCGCGACGACCTGCTCTATGAAGCGGTCAGCGAAGGCCGCCGTCATCCCGGCATGGAGCACTGGCTGCCGCTGTTTGGGGAACGCATGGACACGCTGTTCGACTATCTCGACGGCGCGCCGGTCGCGATCGAGCCGCAAAGCGAGGACGCGGCGCGGGAACGATTCAAGCAGATCGCGGACTACTATGAGGCGCGGCGCGAGGCGATGGACCATCCCGGCGGCGGCGCGATCTACAAGCCGTTGCCGCCGGACCGGCTTTACCTGAGCGAAACGGAATGGACGACACGCTTGGACGAAGCCGCATTGGCGCGGCTGACGCCGTTCGCGGTGCCCGACGACGGCGCTGACGTGTTCGACGCCGGCGCGCGCCAAGGCCGCAGTTTCGCGCCCGAGCGCGCCGATACGGCGATCAACGTGTTCGAAGCCGTGGTGGCGCATGTGCTGGCGCTGCAGGCGCAACGCAAGAAGGTCGTGATCACACTGTGGAGCGAAGGCTCCCGCGACCGCATGGGCAGCATGCTGCGCGACCACAAACTGCTCAACCTCACCAGCGTCAACACCTGGCGCACCGTACAGGCAACCCCGCGCAACGAGGCCATGCTGGCCGTGGTCGGCATGGAATCCGGGTTCGAGACCGACGATGTCGCCGTCATCAGCGAGCAGGACATCCTCGGCGACCGCCTGGTGCGGCCGCGTAAATCGAGCCGCAAGCTTGACAATTTCATCTCGGAGGTGACGTCTCTCGCGGCCGGCGACCTCGTCGTGCATGTCGAGCACGGCATCGGGCGGTTCATCGGCCTGCAGACGCTGGAAGTCTCGGGCGCACCGCATGACTGCCTCGAGTTGCACTACGCCGCCGAAACAAAGCTGTTCCTGCCGGTCGAGAACATCGAACTGCTGTCGCGCTATGGCTCCGACCACGCCAATGTCGAACTGGATCGGCTGGGTGGCGGCGGCTGGCAGGCGCGCAAGGCCAAACTGAAGAACCGCATCCGCGAGATCGCGGGCGAACTGATCAAGATCGCGGCCGAGCGCCATCTGCACGAGGCACCGAAAATGCCGGTGCAGCCGCACGTCTATGACGAGTTCTGCGCGCGCTTCCCTTACGAGGAAACCGAGGACCAGCTTGGCGCCATCACCTCCACGCTGAAGGACCTCGAAAGCGGCCGCCCCATGGACCGGCTGATCTGCGGCGACGTCGGCTTCGGCAAGACCGAGGTGGCCCTGCGCGCGGCGTTTGCCGTGGCGCTCGACGGCAAGCAGGTGGCGGTCGTGGTGCCGACCACGCTGCTGGCGCGGCAGCACAGCAAGACCTTTGCCGAACGTTTCCGTGGCTTCCCCGTCAATGTTGCGCAGGCTTCGCGCCTGGTTGCGCCGAAGGAACTGACGCAGGTCAAGAAGGGGCTTTCGGAAGGCGCCGTCGACATTGTCGTGGGTACCCATGCACTGCTCGGCAAGGCGATCAAGTTCCGGGATCTCGGTTTGCTGATCGTCGACGAGGAGCAGCACTTTGGCGTCAGCCACAAGGAACGGCTGAAGCAGTTGCGGGCCCAGGTGCACGTGCTGACGCTGAGCGCGACGCCGATCCCGCGCACGCTGCAACTGGCGCTGACGGGTGTGCGCGATCTCTCGATCATCGCTTCGCCCCCGGTCGATCGTCTGGCGGTGCGCACTTTCGTGGCGCCGCATGATCCCCTGATGATCCGCGAGGCGCTGCTGCGCGAACGCTATCGCGGCGGACAGGCGTTCTACGTGGTGCCGCGCATCGAGGATCTCGCCGGCGTCAAGGACTTCCTCGACAAGCACGTGCCGGAGATGAAGGTCGCGGTCGCCCATGGCCAAATGCCGCCGACGGTGATCGAGGACATCATGTCGGCGTTCTACGACGGCAAATACGATATCCTGCTCTCGACCACGATCATCGAGTCCGGGCTCGATATTCCCTCGGCGAATACGCTGATCGTGCACCGCGCCGACATGTTCGGCCTCGCGCAGCTCTATCAGTTGCGCGGCCGGGTGGGGCGGTCGAAACTGCGCGCCTATGCGCTGTTCACGCTGCCGGCGCAGCAGAAGATCACCGCGCAGGCCGAGCGACGGCTCAAGGTGCTGCAGTCGCTGGAAACGCTGGGCGCGGGCTTCCAGCTTGCGTCCCACGACCTCGATATCCGCGGCGCCGGCAATCTGCTCGGCGAGGAACAGTCCGGCCACATCAAGGAAGTCGGGTTCGAGCTGTATCAATCGATGCTGGAAGAGGCGATCCTCAACCTCAAGGCCGGCGTGTCCGAGCCGGCGGCGGACCGCTGGTCGCCGCAGATCACCATTGGCATGCCGGTGCTGATCCCGGAGGATTACGTCAACGACCTCGCGGTGCGGTTGTCGCTGTACCGCAGGCTCGCCGATCTCGAGACCGACGAGGAGATCGACAATTTCGCCGCCGAGATGCGCGACCGTTTCGGCGTGTTGCCGGACGAGGTGCGCTATCTGTTCAAGGTCGCCGCGATCAAGGCCTATTGCCGCCGCGCCAATGT
>JBOHIT010000165.1:0-3975 GCA_050726155.1 Bradyrhizobium sp. | reverse complement strand
AGATAGAGCAGCGCGGAGGTAGCACGGGTATCCATGACGTTCATGCGATCACTCCGCCGGGTTCGGTTCGCTGATGCCGTCTTCGCGCGCCGCACTTTCGGCCGCGGCCGAAACACGTTGCGCCTTCCACGGCTCCCACCAGGCATTGAAGGTGCCGATGATCCCCTTCGGCAGCAGCAGCGTCACCAGGATGAACAGCGCGCCCAGCATGAACAGCCAGTACGGCGCCAGCGGACCCGAGGTGAACACGGTTTTCGCGTAGTTGACGACGATGGCACCGAGGGCTGCGCCGATCAACGTACCGCGGCCGCCGACGGCAACCCAGATCACCGCTTCGATCGAATTGCCCGGCGCGAACTCGCCGGGATTGATGATGCCGACCTGCGGCACGTACAGCGCGCCGGCGACGCCGGCCATGCAGGCCGACAGCGTGAACACGAACAGCTTGTAGGATTCGACGCGGTAGCCGAGGAAGCGCGTGCGGGATTCGGCATCGCGGACCGCGATCAAGACCTTGCCGAGTTTCGAGGTCACCACCGCGCGGCAGATCAGGAAGGCGATGATCAGCGCGAGACAGCTCAGGATGAACAAGACGGCGCGGGTGCCGTCGGCCTGGACGTTGAAACCCAGGATGTCCTTGAAGTCGGTCAAGCCGTTATTGCCGCCGAAACCGAAATCGTTGCGGAAGAACGCCAACAGCAGCGCGTAGGTCATCGCCTGCGTGATGATCGAGAGGTAGACGCCGGTGACGCGAGAGCGGAACGCCAGCCAGCCGAAGCAGAAGGCGAGCAGGCCCGGCACCACCAATACCATCAGGGCCGCGAACCAGAACATGTCGAAGCCGTACCAGTACCAGGGCAGCGACGGATAATTCAGGAACACCATGAAGTCGGGCAGGATCGGGTTGCCGTAGACGCCGCGGCTGCCGATCTGGCGCATCAGATACATGCCCATGGCGTAGCCGCCGAGCGCGAAGAACGCGCCGTGACCGAGCGAGAGAATGCCGCAATAGCCCCAGATCAGATCGATCGAGAGTGCCAGGATGGCGTAGCAGACATATTTGCCGAACAGCGCCACCAGGTAGGTCGGCACCTGGAACATCGAGCCCGCCGGCAGCAACAGGTTCGACAGCGGAATGAGCACGCCGAGGCCGGCCACGATCAAGAGGAAGACGGTCGCGCTGCGATCCAGCGAGCGGGTGAGGACATGCGGCGTCATGCTTCGATCGCCCGTCCCTTGAGCGCGAACAGGCCGCGCGGCCGCTTCTGGATGAACAGGATGATCAGGACCAGGATCGCGATCTTGCCGAGCACCGCGCCCGCGACCGGTTCCAGAAATTTGTTGGCGATGCCGAGTGTGAAGGCGCCGACCAGTGTGCCCCAGAGATTACCGACGCCGCCGAACACGACGACCATGAAGCTGTCGATGATGTAGCTCTGGCCGAGGTTGGGACTGACATTGTCGATCTGCGACAGCGCCACGCCGGCGATCCCGGCAATGCCGGAGCCGAGCCCGAAGGTGAGCGCATCGACGCGCGAGGTGGCAATCCCCATCGACGCCGCCATGCGGCGGTTCTGCGTCACCGCGCGCATTTCCAGCCCGAGCGCCGTGTAGCGCAGCATCGCCAGCAGGATGGCGAACACGGCCAGCGTGAAGCAGAGGATCCAGAGCCGGTTATAGGTGATGGTGATCTGGCCGAGTTCGAACGCACCACTCATCCAGGAGGGATTGCCGACTTCGCGGTTGGTGGGGCCGAACGCGGTGCGCACGGCCTGTTGCAGCACCAGCGAGAGGCCCCAGGTGGCGAGCAGGGTTTCCAGCGGCCGGCCGTAGAGGAAGCGGATGATGCTGCGTTCGATGACCACGCCGAGCGCGCCGGCAACAATGAAGGCCAACGGGACCGCCATCAGCAGCGAATAGTCGAATAATCCGGGATAGCTGGTGCGGATGGTTTCCTGCACCACGAAGGTGGTGTAGGCGCCGATCATCACCATTTCGCCGTGGGCCATGTTGATGACGCCCATCACGCCGAAGGTGATCGCAAGACCGATCGCGGCAAGCAGCAGCACCGAGCCGAGCGACAGGCCGTACCAGGCGTTCTGCACCATCGACCACAGTGCAAGATTGCTTTGAATGGACGCCGTCGCGCTGGCCGCGGCCTGCGCAATCAGCGGCGGCTGATCGCCGCCTAATCCGGTCAACAGCGCCAGCGCCTCCTGGTCGCCGCGCGCCTTGATGGTGGCGATGGCCTCCAACTTCTCGACGTCGGTAGCGTCCGCCTTGTAGAGCAGGATCGCGGCCCGCGCCTCGGTAAAGGCCAGTTTTGCGGCCTTGTTGGTTTCCTTTGCCAGCACGCCGTCGATCACCGGCAGCATGGTCTCGTCATGGGTCTTGAGAACCGACTGCGCGGCCGCAATTCGCTTGGCGAGATCCGGCGACAGCAGGGTCAATCCGCCCAGCGCCGCTTCGACGACGCGCCGCAATTTGTTGTTGAGCCGAACCACCGCCGCGCCGTCAGGCAGGCTGGCAACGGCAACACCTGTCGCGGCATCGACGATCTTGCCGTCAGGCTGCGTGATGAACACTTTCTTGGATTCCGGATCGGCCGCGAGACGGCCGTCCTGCAGCGCGCTGATGATGGTAAAGGCCAGCGGGTTGCCCGAGGTCGCGATCGTGCCGATCGCCTCGTCGGTATCTGAAAACTCGTCATTGGCGAATTTGGCGACCGCATCCTCGAACGGACCGGCCAGCGCCGGCACAGCGAACGCTGCGATCAGGAATATGGAGAGAACAAGCGCGCGAAGACGATCAATGAAGGTGGCAGGCACTTTACGACCCCGGCAGAAGTAAAAGGAAGGCGGCGACATCGCCGCCTTCCGGGTCTTCTCTTGGAAGTTTCTTCCTGGAACCAGCAGAACATGATCCTGTCGGATCAGATCTGGACATAATCCTTCGGATTAGTCCGGGATCAGGAACCCTGACCGCCGCACTTGTTGGTCTTGGTGTTGTAGTTGCCGCACTTCTTGCCAACCCAGTCGCCGATCAGGTCCTTGGAGCCATCGAGCTCCTTCGACCATGCATCGCCGGCCACCAGGCCCGGGGTCTTCCACACCACGTCGAACTGGCCATTGGGTTTGATTTCGCCAATGAACACCGGCTTGGTGATGTGATGGTTCGGAAGCATCTTCGAGGTGCCGCCGGTCAGGTTCTTGGCTTCGATGCCGGGCAGTGCGTCGATCACCTTGTCGGCGTCGGTCGACTTCACCTTCTCGACCGCCTTGACCCACATTTCGAAACCGATGACGTGTGCTTCCATCGGATCGTTGGTCACGCGCTTCGGGTTCTTGGTGTAGGCCTGCCAGGCCTTGATGAACTTCTCGTTGCCCGGATCCTTGATCGACTGGAAATAGTTCCAGGCGGCCAGATGGCCGAGCAGCGGCTTGGTGTCGATGCCGGCGAGTTCTTCTTCGCCGACCGAGAACGCGACAACCGGAATGTCGGTCGCCTTGATGCCCTGGTTGCCGAGCTCCTTGTAGAAGGGAACGTTGGCGTCGCCATTGATGGTGGAGACGACGGCGGTTTTCTTGCCGGCCGAGCCGAACTTCTTGATGTCGGCCACGATGGTCTGCCAGTCGCTATGACCGAACGGCGTGTAGTTGATCATGATGTCTTCCTGCTTGACGCCCTTCGACTTCAAGTAGGCTTCGAGGATCTTGTTGGTGGTGCGCGGATAGACGTAGTCGGTGCCGGCCAGCACCCAGCGCTTCACCTTCTCGTCCTTCATCAGATAGTCGACCGCGGGGATCGCCTGCTGGTTCGGCGCCGCACCGGTGTAGAACACGTTACGCTCGCTCTCCTCACCCTCGTATTGCACGGGGTAGAACAGGATGTTGTTCAGCTCATTGAACACGGGAAGCACGGATTTGCGTGACACCGAGGTCCAGCAGCCGAACACGACGGCGACCTTGTCCTTGG
>JBOHIT010000164.1:0-17872 GCA_050726155.1 Bradyrhizobium sp. | reverse complement strand
AGGCAAGGCGGCCCCATTCAAGGACCTGCAGCAGGCCGAAGCGCAGCTAGCCAGCGCCGAACACGATCTGCGGTCGGCCGACACCACGTTCGAAGCCGCCCGCGTCCGGCTGCGAATCCTCGGCCGTACCGATGCGGAAATTGCAAAACTCGAACAGGATGGCATGCTCACCCGCGTCACCACGATCCCGGCGCCGATCGCCGGCACCGTCGTCGCGCGCAAGGTCGGGCCGGGACAATATGTCAAATCCGATTCGAACGAGGCGCTGTATACGATCGCCGACCTCTCGACGATGTGGCTGAAGGCCCAGATATTCGAGCAGGATATCGCGCAGGTGCGGATCGGCCAGGAAATCGAGGCCAGGGTTTCCGCGATACCGAGCCGGGTCTTCAAGGCCCGCATCAACGCCATCAACTCGGCGTCCGACCTGACGACGCGCCGGGTCGTGGTCCGCTCCGAGATCGAGAACCCGGACGGCGTGCTCAAATCCGAGATGTTCGGGACCTTCAAGATCAGTATCGATGAAGCCTCACGAAGCCCGGCGGTGCCGACCGATGCCGTGATCCGCGAGGGCGACACCGCCACCGTCTGGATCGAGATCGAGCCGCTGCTGTTCAAGCGCCGCGTCGTCGAGATCGGGATGCAGCAGGACGGCCTGACGCAAATTCGCAGCGGACTCGACGCCGGGGAAAATGTTCTCGGGCGCGGAGCGATCTTCGTCGACAACGAGTGGCGTCAATGATGGCCAGAGCGTTTTCAAGCGAAGTGGATACCGGTTCGCGTCAAGAAAACGCGTCAAATAAAGAATCCGGGGCGGTCGATGCTGCGTAGCCTGATCGCGTTCTGCCTGTCGCGGCGGCTTCTGGTGATGGTCGCGTTCGCGGCCTTTCTCGGCCTCGGCTACACCGCGTTCCTCATGCTGAACATCGAGGCCTATCCCGACCCGGCGCCGCCGATCATCGAGATCATCGCCCAGCAGGCCGGCCAGTCGCCGGAGGAAGTCGAACGCTACATCACGATCCCGATCGAGATCGCGGTCGCCAGCACGCCGGGTTTGAAATTCATTCGCTCCAACACGGTCTACGGGCTTGGTTTCGTGCGCCTGCAGTTCGAATACGGCCGCGACTATCATTTCGTGCGCCAGCAGACTTTGAACCGGCTGAAGGACGCGGTGTTGCCGGCCGGCGTGCTGCCGGTGATCTCACCCGCCGGCGGCATCAGCGAGATCTTCCGCTACGAGCTGGTGGGCCCGCCCGGCATGGACGTGATGCGGCTCAAATCGCTGCAGGACTGGGTGGTCGAACGCAAGTTGCGCATCGTGCCCGGCGTCGCCGACGTTGCAGTGCTCGGCGGCAAGACCAAGGAATTCCAGGCCGAGATCAATCTCGACCGCATGATGGCCTACGGGTTGACGCTGCCGCAGATCATGACCGCGATCTCAGGCAACAATTCCAATGTCGGCGGCCGCACCATCGCGATCGGCGAACAATCGGTCAACGTCCGCAGCATCGGCGTCATCACCACGCTGGATGACATCGGCAATATCGTGCTGACCCAGCAGGGCGGCGTTCCGGTGCTGGTGTCCGACGTCGCCAAGGTCCAAATCGGTTTTGCACCCCGGCTCGGCATCGCCGGCCGTGACGACAAGACCGACGTCGTCACCGGCATCGTGCTGATGCAGAAGCTCGAACGCACCATGGACGTGGTCAAGCGGGTGCGCACGGCGGTGGAGAAGATCAACACCGACGGATCGCTGCCGGCAGGCGTCAAGATCGTGCCGTTCTACGACCGCGGTGATCTCGTCGCGATCACGGTGCAGACCGTGCTGCATAATTTGCTGTTCGGGGTCGCGCTGATTTTCCTGATCCAGTGGGTGTTTCTCGGCGATTTGCGCTGCGCGCTGATCGTCGCCGCGACGATCCCGGTGGCGCTGTTCCTCGCGGTCATGATCACGGTGATGCGGGGCGAATCCGCCAATCTGCTGTCGGTCGGTGCCATCGATCTCGGCATCATCGTCGACGGCACCGTGATCATGGTGGAAAATATCTTCCGCCATATCGCCCATCACACGCCGGGCGTGACCCCTACCCGCCCGGCGCGGCTCAGCGACAAACTGCACCGGATCCTGACCGGCGCGGTCGAGGTCGACAAGGCGATCTTCTTTTCGGTGATCATCACGATCGCGGCGTTCCTGCCGCTGTTCACGATGCAGGGCGTCGAAGGCCAGATCTTCGGGCCGATGGCGCGCACCTATGCCTATGCGCTGCTCGGCGCCGTCATCGCCACCTTCACCGTGACGCCGGTGCTGGCCTCGATCCTGCTGCCGGCCCATGTAAGGGAAGTCGAAACCTTTCTGGTCCGGCATATCCGCAACGCTTACCAGGCCGTGCTGGTGCCCGCGGTGCGCAACTATCGCCGCGCCGCGGTGATCGCCGCGGTATTCCTGGCACTCTGCCTCAGCCTGAGCTTCCGCCTCGGCACCGAATTCCTGCCCAAGCTGGAAGAAGGCAATATGTGGATCCGCGCGGTGATGCCGCCGACCATCACGCTCGAAGCCGGCATGGAAACGGTGGCCAAGATCCGCGCCATCATCATGAGCTATCAGCCGGTGCAGACCGTGTTTTCCGAGCAGGGCCGCGGCGAGGAAGGCACCGATCCCGACGGCTCGTTCCTCGCGGAGTTCTTTGTCCCGCTCAAACCGGCCGATACCTGGACGCCGGGGCTGACCAAGGAGAAAATGGTCAAGCAGCTGAGCGAGAAGCTCAACCGCGAATTCGTCGGCATCGATTTCAACTTCTCGCAATACATCCAGGACAATATCGAGGAAGCCGTCTCCGGCGTGAAGGGTGAGAACTCGATCAAGATATTCGGCAAGGATCTCAATGAGCTGGAGCGGCTGGCCAAATCGGTGAAGACCGAACTCTCCGAAGTCCGCGGCGTCGCCGACCCCGCCGGTTTCAACCTGCTCGGCCAGCCCAATTTGATCGTCCAGATCGACCGCGCCAAGGCCGCGCGCTACGGCTTCTCGATCTCTGACATCAATTCGGTGGTGCAGGCCGCGATCGGCGGCCAGGAAGTTTCCAAGGTCTATGAAGGCGAGATGATCTTCGCGCTGACGGTGCGGCTGGCGCCCGAATTCCGTAGGGACGTCGACAGCATCCGCGCCATACCGGTCGCGTTGCCGAACTCGGATCCGAAAACGCCGACCGCCTATATCCGGCTCGGCGATCTCGGCGAGGTCAAGCTGGTCAGTGGTGCGGCCTATATCTACCGCGAGAACAGCCAGCGCTTCATCCCGCTAAAATACAGCGTGCGCGACCGCGATCTCGGCTCCACCGTGGTCGAGGCGCAGGAACGGGTCAACAGCAAAGTCCCGCTGCCGCAGGGCTATTCGATGGAATGGTCCGGCGAATACGGCGCGCTGGTCGACGCTAAAAAACGTCTCGCGCTGATCGTTCCATTGAGCCTGCTCTTGATCCTGATGCTGCTGTACAGCCTGTTCAATTCGATTCGCGACAGCCTGCTGGCGCTGTCCGGCATCCCGTTTGCGGTGGCCGGCGGAATTTTGGGACTTTACATCGGCGGTCTGAATTTCAGCGTCTCGGCCGCGGTCGGATTCATCTCGCTGTTCGGCGTCTCGGCGATGGATGGCATTCTCTTGATGTCCTATATCCGCCGCGACATCGATGAAGGCATGGGAACCGAGGACGCCATCATCCACGCCGCGGAAACGCGGATGCGGCAGATCTTCATGACCGGCCTGTCGGCGTGCATCGGCCTGGTCCCGGCGGCGATCTCGACCGGGATCGGTTCGCAGGTTCAGCAGCCGCTGGCGTGCGTCATCGTCGGCGGAATGCTGCTGTCCCCGATCTGCAGCCTGCTGGTGATCCCGGTGTTCGCACGGCTGTGGATGCCGACGATCAAGGAAACCGCAGCGCACGAAGCGGCTGCGCATTGAGGCATCTCGTTGCGAAATTGAGGTCGCCGCGCGTAAGGAAATCGACCGCATGAACTTAGCCATGAGCTGGAACGAATGGGCGCAGCACGATGGCGTGGCGCTGGCGGCGCGCGTCAGGAACGGCGAACTGACGGCACAGGAGTTGGCACAGCAGGCGAATGCCGCCATCGCCAAGGTCAATCCGGCGCTGTCTGGAGTGGTCGAGGTTTTTGAGGACGCGGTCGCCGATCCCGCCAAGGCCGGCGCCAATCTTGCCGGGCCCTTTGCCGGCCTGCCGTTCCTGATGAAGGATCTCGGCCCGACCATGAACGGGCGGCTGCAGGAAATGGGTTCGCTCCTGATGCGCGGCAACCGCGCCACGTCAGATACGTTCCTGACATCGAAGATGCGCCAGGCCGGGCTCAATTTGATGGGACGGACCACGACGCCGGAGTTCGGCGTCTGCAGTTCGGCCGACAATCCCGCTGTCTACGTCACGCGCAACCCGTGGAATACCGACTACACCACCTGCGGATCGTCGGCTGGCTCTGCCGCCATGGTCGCGGCGGGCGCGGTGCCGATCGCGCATGCCACCGACGGCGGCGGCTCGATCCGGATTCCCGCGGGCGTTAACGGCAATATCGGGCTCAAGGTGTCGCGCGGCGTGTTCTCGCTGGCGCCGCACCTTTCCGATTTGTCGGGGCTGGTATCGATCCAGGGCTGCCAGTCGCGCACGGTGCGCGATACCGCCGCCTTCGTCGATGCCTGTCGCGGTCCCGCGCCCGGCGAATTGATGCCGTTCTGGACCGCAGCAGAGCCTTACCAGGACATGATCAAGCGCGATCCGGGAAAGCTTCGAATTGCGCTCTCGCATCAATGGGGTGATTATCGCGCGACCCCGCAGATCGCATCCGAGCTGGAAAAGGCCGGACGCTTCCTCGAAAGCCTCGGCCATCACGTCGACTACGCATTGCCCGCGATCGACTACCCCGCCGCCTTCGACGCCCAGACCACCTGCTACATCAGCAATTTCGCGATCGTGATTAGCAACATGCTCGCCGCACGCGGGCTGGAGTGGCCGCCGGCGGATCTCATCGAACCGGTCAACATCCGGATCTGGGAAGCTGGCCGGCACACCACCTTCGCCGAACGGGCGCGCATGCAGGCGGTCTTCAACACGACCTCGCGCGGCTTCGGCGCGTTCTTCGAGGAGTGGGATATCATCCTGACGCCGATCACCGCACTGCCGACGCCGAAGGTCGGCACCACGGAATACCTCACCATATCGGACAATCCGTCGGTGCTGGACTGGTTCGGCAATCTGTGGCGCAACTTCGCCTTCACGCCGCTCGCCAATCTCTGTGGCATTCCCGCGATCTCGCTGCCGATGGCGCAGCATGAGCACGGCCTGCCGTTGGGGATTCAAGCTCAGGCCAAGCAGGCCAATGACGGGCTGCTGCTGCAGCTCGCGGCACAGATCGAGCGCACGCTCGGCGGCCAGTGGAACTCGGGGCAAAAGCCCGGCGTGCATGCGGCGAGCGGCTGAGCCGTCGCCGCGGCACCTTTTGCTTACACGGCGATATGGTTAAAACGTCCGCATGTCCGAAACACCGATCCTCGACACGCCGCTGCCGTTTGACGAACTGGCTGACGCCATCCGGAGCCACCGCTCCGTCTATGGCCACATCAGCGGACTTCGCCTCGACCGCGTCGCGCCCGGCGAATCCTGGTCGAGCCTGCCGTATCGCCCGATCTTCGTCGGCGATACCACCACCGGCGTGCTGCACGGCGGCGTCGTCACCGCGATGCTCGACGAGAGCTGCGGCATGGCGGTCCAGCTTGCGCTCGACGGCACGCGCGCAATCGCGACGCTGGATTTGCGCATCGACTACCAGAAGCCGGCCACGCCCGGCCTCGATATCCGGGCGCATGCGGTCTGCTATCGCACCACCCGCTCGATCGCTTTCGTGCGCGCGACCGCCTACCAGGACTCCGAGGACGATCCCGTCGCCACCGCAACCGCGTGTTTCATGGTCGGTGCCAACCGCACCAACATGCTCAAGGGCCGTTCACGCGAGGATCTCACGCTGCCGACGCTCGACGCGCCGGAGGATCCGGATGGGCCGTTCGCGCAAAGCCCGTTCGCGCGCTGCCTCGGCATCCGCCTCCATGACGACGGCACACTGGTGATGCCGTTCTCGCCACGGATCATCGGCAACCCGATCCTGCCCGCGATCCATGGCGGCATCACCGGCGCCTTCCTCGAGACCACCGCGATCGTCGGCGTCACGCGCGAACTCGGCGTGGCGTTGCCAAAGCCGATCGGCCTGACGGTCAACTATCTGCGCTCGGGTCGCGCGCTCGACAGCTACGCCAATGTGTCGATCGTCAAGCAGGGCCGCCGCGTCGTCGCCTTCGAGGCGCAGGCTTGGCAGGACGACCGGACCAAGCCGATCGCCTCGGCGTTCGGCCATTTCATGCTGCGGCAGGCGCCCGGCGTGGACGAGGAATAGGCGTATCGGGACACGCTTGCCTACGTCATAAGCAATCATGCGGTCTTGGGCCGGTATCACCGGGCGTTAATCAGTCGAGCATTTGAGCGGACCGCAAGCCATTAACAGGATGTTGATCTCTCTGTTGTTTCGCTATGCTTGATGCAGGAATAGCTAAGGACATCGATCACATTGGATTTTGAGGGAACGATATTGCAGGACCAGAAATGGGATGAGCGGTTCATGCTCCTGGCGCATCATTTGGCGACCTGGAGTATCGAGAAAGGGCGGCGCGTCGGCGCCGTGATTGTCGGGCCGGATCATGAAATCCGCTCGACCGGCTTCAACGGGCTGCCGCGCGGCGTTCGCGACGACCTCGAGGAACGCCATTCCCGCGTCACCGGCGCCAAATATATCTGGAGCTGCCACGCCGAGCAGAACGCGATCTTCAATGCGGCCCGCGTCGGCGTCGCGCTCAAGGGCTGCACCATCTATGTGCCCTGGTTTCCCTGCGTGGAGTGCACCAAGGCGATCATCCAGTGCGGCATCACCGAGCTCGTCGCTTACGCGCCCGACCGGCCCAATTCGAACTGGGCCGAGGATTTCTCGATCTCCGGCCAGATGCTGAAGGAAGCCAACATCGAGGTCCGGCTGATCCCCCGGCTTGCCGAACTGCCCGACGCCACCGAAGAATGAAGCGCAGGCGGCAACGCAGCAATTCTCACGCGGCTTTTTTTGCCCGCAACGAATAGGACAGCGGCACGCGCGGCGTGCCGTCGGGAAGCCGCCACATCCGTTCCGACGCCGGCACCAGGCTCGGCAGGCCTTGCCACGGCAACACCTCGTGTTCCCTGAACATCGTAATGGTGAGCCCGGCATCGATCAGCCCGCCGAGCACGGCCGAGAGCGAGTGGATCCACTCGCGCGTCGATTGATTTGACATGATCGTCGGATCACCGGTGTAGGTGGTCGCGTTGCTGAAATGCAGCGGCCGGTCGGCAGGCGTTTGGAAGTCGTAGGTCGGTACCAGCTTTCCGGCGTCGTCTTCCATCACCGTGAAGGCGGGATGGGCGTCCGCGAAATAAAGCTCGCCGCCCGGCGCCAGCACGGAGGCAATGGTTCTTGCCCATTGCTTCATGTCAGGCAGCCAGCAAATCGCGCCCCAGGTCGTGAAGACGAGATCGAACGGCCCGGGCGTCAGCTCCGGGGCCTGATCCACGGTCCCCTGGACGAAGTCCGCCTTCAGGCCGGTCTCCGCGGACAGGCGCCGTGCAACCTCCAGCGCGGCGCCGGAAAAATCCAGCCCGGTCGCAACAGCGCCGCGCCGTACCAGGCACAGCGTATCCCGGCCGATATGGCACTGCAGGTGCAGCACGCGCTTGCCGGAGATATCGCCGAGTTCGGCGGCTTCAATCGAAAGCAGCGCGTCCTCGCCCGCCCGAAACCGGTCCAGCATGTAATCGCCGGTGCTGTCGCGCGCATGGATGGCGACGCGCTCATCCCAGTTGCGGCGGTTGATTTCGAAGGGGTCGGTCATGGCTCATTCATGTGACACAAGCCGGGGCCGCGCAAGCGTCCTCACGCGGCCGCTGCCCTCGCGCGCATTTCGTCGCTGGGCTTGACGTCCTGCGAGCGGCTGTAGATCAGAACCGCCGTGACCAGCACCACGGTCAGTACGCCGAACAAAGCGCGATAGGCGGTCTCGGAGCGGGCGCCGTCGGCCAAGGGTTCGAAACCGCCGACGATGATGCCCGACAATGTCTGCATGCAGGCGACGCCGAGCATGACCGCGGTGTTGATGGTCGCAATGCCGCGGCCGATCAGCCGGTCGGGAAAGATGCCGCGGCCGTGCGTCATCACCATGGTGCTGGAGGCGCTGAAGAAGCCGATGGCGACGATGGCGCCGATCGGCACCCAGACCGGCGGGCGGGACGCCAGCGCCAGCGTCGCCAGCATGGCGATGGTCACCATGGTGCCGCCGATCGCGATCCATTTGCGGGTATCAAGCACGCGGTCCAGCGGGCCGAAGCTGACGATGCCCAGTTGATAGGTGATCACGGCGGCCAGCAGCACGTTGCCGGCCTCGATCGGGCTCATCCCGTGCGCCTCGCGCAGGAACGCCCCACCCCACAGGCCCTGCACGGTGAAGGTGCAGGCGTAGTTGCAGAAATTCATCGCCAGGATCGGCCGCAGGCGAGGATTGCGCAGCACCTCGATCAGGCCCTGCAACATCTGGCGCGGCGCCTCCGGGGTGCGGTCGAGGAAGGGATGGCCGGGCGGCGCGTCGCGCACCACCAGCCAGACGGCGACGGTGGCGATCGCGATGAAGACGACGACGGCGCCGAACACCGTGCGCCAGCCGATCGCCTCCGAGGCCCAGGCCAGCGGCGTGGTGGCGACGAGATTACCGAGCAGTCCGATCGACAGCACCATGGCGGTCAACGTGGAAAAACGATCCGGCGGAAACCAGCGCGAGATCACCACCATGCTGCCGATCAGCATGACGCCGAAGCCGGCGCCCATCAGCACGCGGCCGGTCAGAAGAATCGGCCAGGTCGGCGCCAGCGTGAAGATCGCAGCTCCAATGGTGGCGAGGATCAGCATGCAGGCCACGGTGCGCCGCGGACCGAAATGGTCGAACAGAACGCCGCAGGGAATCTGCATCGCGGAAAAGCCGAAGAAGAACGCGCCCGTCAGCGCACCCAGCGCTTCCGGCCCGATGGCGAGGTCGCGCATCAAATCAAGGCCGATGGTGACATTGGCGGCGCGGAAAAAATGGCTGGCGACATAGGCCGTGGCCAGGGTCGCGACGATGATCAGGCCCCGGCGGTGGGCAAAGGGGCGCCGCAACGCGGAGCTCATCGACTGGGGGGTGTCCCTCTTGTTGTTGATTGCCTTTGTAGGCGTTTCCACTATCGAGCCTATGCGGGCTTGGCCGCCAGTTCAAGGTTGGGCTGAAGGCTGGCCCTGATCCATAGCTGCGGTGCTGCAGTGCAGGATTCCGCGATGGTGCCGGGCTTGCAGTGAAATGTCGCCGCCCATAAGAACGTGGATCGACATCGGTGAATGGAGGCCCTCTGGTGGTTAAGCTCTCGCGTCGCCGCAGTGTCATGAATGCCGTGATCACCCTTGCATCGGCCGTCGCCTTCTTAAGCCCGCTGGCCGCAAATTCGATCGTCTGCGCCGCTGATTTTCCGACGCGCGGCATCACGCTTGTCGTGCCCTACCCGGCCGGCGGCGGCGTCGACGCGATGGCCCGCGTGGTGGCGCAGAAGCTGTCCGACGCCTTCCGCCAGACGGTGACGGTGGATAACCGCGGTGGCGGCGGCGGCACCATCGGCACCCGCGCGGTGGCGCGGTCAGCACCCGACGGCTACACGCTGTTGCTGGGCCACACCGGCACCCTCTCGATCAACCCCAACCTCTACAGCAAACTCGGCATGGACCCGCGCAAGGATTTTGCGCCGATCGGCCTCGTCGCATCGATGCCGGTCGCCCTGCTCGCCCATCCCTCGTTTGCCGCGAAGACGATTGCCGATGTCATCGCGCTCGCCAAGAACGAGCCGGGGAAACTCAATATCGGAACCTCGCCGGTCGGCACCGGCGGCTACATGTGCGCGGAACTATTCAGGGCCGAGGCCGGCATCGATGCCGCCATCATCCCCTACAAGGGCACCGCGCCGGTCATGAACGATCTGCTCGGCGGCCATGTGCCGGTCGCCTTCGGCGTGCTGCCGCCGGCGCTGGGCAACATCGCGGCCGGCCAGTTGCGCGCCATCGCCGTCACCAGCAAGAAGCGCTTTTCGCTCTTGCCCGACGTGCCGACTTTCGACGAATCGGGAATGCCCGGCTTCGAAGCGGTGCTGCACTACGGGGTGCTGGCGCCGTACGGCACGCCGCCTGACATCGTCGACCTCCTCAGCGCCGCGCTGCGCAAGCTAGGCGACGATCCGGAGGTGCAGAAACGCATCCATCTCGAAGGCGGCGATCCCCTGACCTCGACGCCATCAGAATATGCCGACGACATCGATCGGGAGGAAAAGAAGTGGAGCAAGCTCGTGCATCAGCTCGGGCTGAAGGTGGAGTAGCGTGGGCTCTTGGAGCACGGCACACGTCATCCTGAGGTGCGAGCGGAGCGAGCCTCGAAGGATGGGCCACGGGCGCTTCTCATCCTTCGAGGCGCGCAAGAGCGCGCACCTCAGGATGACGACCGCCTCAAATATTCGGATTCCACATCACCGGAATCTCGCGGTAGCCGCTGCCGACTTTTTCGACATGGGCGAGCGACGGGAACGGATAGTGGAAGCCCTGCACCCGCATCTTGTCGGCCACCAGCATGTCGTAAACTTTGCGGCGGGTCGCTTCGGCCATGGGGCCGTCCTGATCGTAGAAGGCGTGCCAGTCGGGATGGCGGACAAACAGGAACGGCACGTGGGTGACGTCGGACTGCACGTAGACGGAATCGGAGCCCGACGCGATCACGAACGAGCTATGGCCGGGCGTATGTCCCGGCGTGCCCTGCGCGGTGACGCCGGGAAGCACTTCCTTGCCCCACTCGTAGGTTTTCACGCGCTTCAGCGCCTCGGGCGTGAATACGCGCCGCACATTCTTGAAGTTGCCTTCCATGCGGCCTTTGGGGGCGCGGCTCATCTCGCCGTCGTCCATCCAGTACTGATGCTCCTTGGCCGGCACGAGGATCTCGGCGTTCGGATAGGTCAGTGAATTGTCGTCCATCAAGAGGCCGTTCATGTGGTCGCCGTGGTAGTGCGAGATGATCACGACGTCGACGGCGTTGCGGTCGATACCCGCGGCCGCAAGATTGGTCACCATCTGGCCGGCGGTGCCGTTGCTCTTCTTGTAGGTGCTCTCGCCGGTGCCGGTATCGATCACGGCGAGCTTCGATCCGGTGTTGATGGCGATCGGGTTGTACGGCGTGGTCATCATGTCCTTTTCCATGAAGACCTCCGCGAGCGCGGCATTCACCACATCCCGCTTGATGTTGGTGACGTGATCCTCCGCCATCTTGAACCGGTTGACGCCGTCGGTGGCAACCGTCACCTCGATGCTGCCGACCTTGTAGCGGTACCAGCCGGCGGTCTGCTTGCCCGCCGGTGGCGTGGCGGCGCGGGCGGGATGATTGAACGGCAGGGCCGTGGCTACCGCAGCACCGGCGGCAACCGACAACAGATCGCGGCGCGTGAAAGGCGTCATGGGCGTCTCCCCTATCTGTCCCGGGATTTGGCTCCCGAATTGGCGTGAATACTCCCGATTTCTGTGCCTTCCGCAAGACGCAAGCGAAGGCTGCATCTTCGGAGCCTTCGGGATTGGGCGCTTCACGCGCCAGTCCCGCCGCCGGTGCCATTCCGCCCAGCCTGTTCCCTGGGGAACAGCGCGCCGGCCCGGTAGCAGGCATTGTCTCCTCACCGAACAGCGGACGCGATGGTCGCGCCGCCCGGAACAGAAAGGGAGACGTTGCCATGAAGACCGAGATCCAGAACACCGAGACCCGCGCACTTGCTGACGCCGAACTCGACACCGTCACCGGCGGCAAGGCCACCTATTACGAAATGGGCGGCCATTGGTACATCGTCGGCCACGACAAGCACGGCCATTCAACCGGTGCGGTTCGTATTACCTGATGAACTCTGCCGGACCTGCAAGGGAAACCGGAACAACAAAGGGCGGCCGCAAGGCTGCCCTTTGTTTCGTTCAGGTCGGTTCGGCGGATCGCGCGCGATGTCAGTCGTTGGCGCCGTGGATGGAGGCAACGACCGCGGCCGTGACCTCGTCGGTCCGGGCCTTGCCGCCGAGGTCGGGCGTGTGAAAGCGCGGGTCGGCGGTGACACGCTCGATCGCCTGCATCAGCCGCGTTGCAGCCGCCGGTTCACCGAGATGCTCCAGCATCATCACCGATGACCAGAACGTCCCGACCGGATTGGCGATGCCCTTGCCGATGATGTCGAAGGCCGAACCGTGGATCGGTTCGAACATCGATGGATAGGTCCGCTCCGGATTGAGGTTCGCGGTCGGCGCGATGCCGAGCGAGCCGGCGAGTGCGGCCGCGAGATCCGACAAAACGTCAGCATGCAGATTGGTCGCCACCACCGTATCGATGGTTTCCGGCTTCATCACCATGCGCATGGTCATGGCGTCGACCAGCATCTTGTCCCAGGTCACATCCGTAAACTCGGCCGCGATCTCGGTGGCGATCTCGTCCCACATCACCATGGCATGGCGCTGGGCGTTGGATTTGGTGACGACCGTGAGGTGCTTGCGCGGCCGGGAGCGAGCGAGCTTGAAAGCAAAGCGCATGATGCGCTCGACACCGGCGCGTGTCAGGATCGATACGTCGGTGGCGACTTCGAGCGGCAGCCCCTTGTGGACGCGACCGCCGACGCCGGCATATTCGCCTTCCGAGTTTTCGCGCACGATCACCCAGTCGAGCTCCTTGCCGTGCACGTTGCGCAGCGGGCTGGTAATGCCAGGCAGGATGCGGGTCGGACGGACATTGGCGTATTGATCGAACGGCTGGCAGATCGCGAGCCGCAAGCCCCACAGCGTGATGTGATCGGGCACGTCAGGGGCGCCCGCCGATCCGAACAGAATAGCGTCATGGTTCTTGATCTGGTCGCGGCCGTCCTCCGGCATCATGATGCCGTGCTTCTTGTAGTATTCCGATCCCCAGGAAAAATGGTCGACCTTGAATTCGAAATTGCCGTCGCGCTGCGCCAGCGCGTGCAGCACCTCGACGCCCGCGGAAATGACTTCGGTACCGATCCCGTCACCGGGGATGGCGGCTATGGCGTATGTCTTCATCTATCAGCTCCGGATTCGAATATTTGCATGGGTGCGATGGGGAACGGCCGCGTGCGGCGGGGAAGTCAATTTCCCTTGGCGCCGGAGGCCTTGATGACAGCGTCCCAGCGCGGCACTTCGGCCGTCAGATGCGCCTTGAGCGCCGCCGGCGTCGCCAGCTCCGCCTGCACCGGCTCGGTGCCGAGGTTGGCGAACCGCTCGATCACCTTGGGGTCTTTCAATGCCGCCTGAAGGGCGGCGACCAGTCTGTCGGTAACGTCTTTCGGTAACCCCTTCGGCGCCCACATCGCGTGCCAGGCCGAAACCTCGAAGCCCTTGATGGCTCCGGAATCGAGCGTCGGCAGTTCGGGCAGTGACGACACCCTGGTTTTCGTCGTGACGGCAAAGCCCTTGATCTTGCCTTCCTTGATCTGGTTGGTGGTACCGGTGGTCTGGTCGCACATGACGTCGAACTGGCCGCTGAGCAGGTCGTTCATCGCAGGCCCGGTGCCGCGATAGGGAATCCCGTTCATCTGCACGCCAAGCTCCTTCATCACCATCAGCATGCACAGATGCGAGGCGGAGCCGATGCCGGCATGGCCGTAGACGGCCTTGTCGGCGTTGGCGCGAATCCACGCCACGTACTCCGTTACATTGTTGGCTGCCAGTGTCGGCTTTGACACCAGGGTCATCGGCACGTCGGTGATACGGCCGAGATGGTCGAAATCGCCGACGACATCATATTTGAGGGAGTCGTGGAGCGCAGGCGCGGTGGCGTGGGCGATGTGCCAGACGGCGAGCGTGTAGCCGTCCGGGGCCGACTTTGAAACCCTGGCCATGCCGAGCGTGCCACCGGCGCCGCCGACATTCTCGACCAGGATGGTTTGACCGAGGCTCCGGCCCATCGATTCGCCGATCAGGCGCGCCACCGTGTCGGTCGGCCCTCCCGCCGCTGCCGGAACGATGATCGTGATCGGCTTGGTTGGAAACGCGGTCTGCGCCATGGCCGGATGAAAGGTCCAGATCGACGCGGCCGCGATGGCGCCGGAAAGGATCGTGCGTCGATTGAGCCGCATATGGGTCGCTCCCTGCAGAATTCGTTGGTTGGCCGCCAAGCTACGGCCAAGGCAAGCCCGCCTTCAATCGGCATACGATTATACAAATATTTGATATAATCTGCCGCGAGGGAGACCCGACATGGAATTGCACCAGCTTCGCGCTTTCGTTGCCGCCGCCGAGGAGTTGCATTTTGGACGCGCGGCGCAACGGCTGGAAATGCTGCCCTCCGCGCTCGGCCGTTACATCCGGCTATTGGAAGACGATCTCGGCACCAGGCTGATGACGCGAACGACGCGCAGCGTCGCGCTGACCGATGACGGCGTCGTCCTGCTGAAGGAAGCCCGCGCCCTGCTGGCGCAGGCGGACAGTCTCGCGGTCAAATTCCAGGCGCGGGGCCGTAAACAGGGCGCGACCATCCGCGTCGGCGCGATCGATAGTGCCGCGGCGGGATTGCTACCGATGCTGCTTTCCGATTTTCGCGACCAGAGACCAGATGTCACGGTGAAATTGACGGAGGACAAGACGATCAGGTTGCTGCCACGGTTGATGTCAGGCCGGCTCGACATGGCGCTGGTGCGCCCGCCGGAAAAGCCGGACAAGCGGCTCGCATTTCTGTTTCTGCTGCACGAGACGGCGGTCGTCGCCATGTCCGACCATCATCCGCTGGCGTCGAGAAAACGGGTCACCGTCGCCGATCTCGCGGAACAGCCGCTGATCGTCCCGGAGCGCCGTTCGCGCCCGCATAGTCACGACCTCACCATGAAACTGTTTGCGCAGGCGGGGCTGCAGGCGCGCATCGTCCAGCTTGCCAATGAAAAACAGACCATCGTCAATCTCGTCGCCGCCGAACTCGGCGTTGCCATCGTTCCGCGCTGGACATCGCGCATGGCAGCGCGCGGCGTTCGATATGTGCCGCTCGCGGCCTCCGATATGAACCGGTTGCCGCTCGCCGCTGCATGGACGCGCGGAACGCGCGATCCGATCCGCGACGAGATGCTGGCGATCCTCAAGGCTTCGCTGAAACGCTATGCAAAGGAAGCGTGAGGCCAAGGTGAGGCCAAGGCGGGCCTGCGGTCCTAGTTCGTATTGAGCCGGAACCGCAGCGTCCGGGTGCCGATGAACGAGATGGCATCGCCCCGCCGCTGCCAGGTCGCGGCATCGGTCAACGCGGCAATCAGCTCATCGTCGGCCTGCGCACGATTGGCGGGACAATTGCGGTTCTCCATCGCACCGGCGACGAAGATCACGGTGTTGCCCGCCACCGAGAACTGGCCCTTGCCGCCCTTGCACCAGAGTTCGAGCACCACTTCGCCGGCGTCGCCGATCTCGAGGTTCGGTATCCGCTTCGAGCCGGGCTGCGGCTCGACATCCATGGTCATTTCCATTCCGAACGGAAAGCCGTTGTCGGCCTGGGCGTGACCGGCGCGGGGGGCAGTGGCTGCCAACAGGACCGCCGCAACGCCTGCGAGCCTCACCATGCCTGCGAACGAAACCATGCAACCTCGCAAAATAAACCGACGTCCTTATCGCGCCGTTCTATTCAACAAGCATGTCATTGGCTAGAGCGTTTTCCAGCGAAGTGGATACCGGTTCGCGTCAAGAAAACGCGTCAAACCAGGAATTGAGCCCGTTCGGTTTGGACCGGTTTGCTGTGTCGGACCGGCGGATGCGCAAAATGCCGAACCGACAAAATCCCCGCGGGCTGCGCCGCGGGGATTTTCGCCGGCCGGTTCGATTGCGGCTCTACTTCAGGACCATCAAGGTGAACGGATAGACGTAGGCCTGCAGCGTCACCAGCACGCCGACAAGACACGCCAGCACGATCGAGTGCAGGAACACGTAACGCAGGATCGACCCTTCGTGGCCGTACCAGTTGGTCGCGGTGGAAGCGACCACGATCGATTGCGCGTCGATCATCTTGCCCATGACGCCGCCGGAGGAATTGGCGGCGCCCATCAGGATCGGCGACAGGCCCAATTGTTCTGACGTGATCTTCTGCAGATTGCCGAACAGCACGTTGGAGGCGGTATCCGATCCCGTCAGCGCCACGCCCAACCAGCCGAGCAAGGTGCCGAAGAAGGGATAGAGCACGCCGGTTGCGGCGAAGGCCAGGCCCAGCGTGGCATCGACGCCGGACAGCCGCGTCAGTGTGCCGATCGCCAGCATCGCCGAGATCGTGATCAGCGAGATCGCGCACAGCTTGATGGTGCGGCCATATTCGCCGATCAGCCTGGCCGGCCCGACGCCCATCAGGAAGCCGGAGATGATCGCCGCGATCAGCATGCCGGAGCCGGTGAACGACAGATAGGTGAACCCGAACACGGCGGCTTCCGGCGTCGGCTTGGGCGCCACCGGGGGCACCTTGTTGATCATGTTGTGCAGCTCGGGGACCTGATAATTCCAGACGAAGTTGGCGTTCGCCCAGGTCTTGAAGGCGCCATTGCCCCAGATCAGCATCACGACGCAAACGATGATCCATGGCAGCAGCGCGCTCCACAATTCACTCTGGGTCAGCGGCGTCTTGTCCATCGGCTTCGGCGTCGTCATGGTCGCCGCTGATTCATCCTTGCCGCGCAGCGCGGGCGACAGCCAGAGCTCCCGGGGCTGCCACACTTTCAGGAACAGGATCAGGCACCCCATCGAGATCAGCGAGGCGCCGATGTCGACGATCCAGGGATTGATGTAATTCGAGATCACGAATTGCGGGACCGCGAACGAGACGCCGGTGACCAGAATGGCCGGCCACACGTCCTTCATGCCTTTCCAGCCGGCAAAGGCCCACACCACCCAGAACGGCACGATCAGCGAGAATACCGGCAATTGCCGGCCCACCATCGCGCCGAGGATATAGGGATCGAGGCCGGTGACCGAGGCCAGTCCCTGGATCGGCGTGCCCAGCGCGCCATAGGCAACCGGCGCGGTGTTGGCGATCAGTGACAGGCCGGAGGCCGCCAGCGGCGAGAAGCCAAGGCCGATCAGCACCGCCCCCGTGATCGCGACCGGCGTGCCGAAGCCGGATGCACCCTCGAAAAATGCGCCGAACGCGAAGGCTATCAAGAGCAGTTGCAACCGCCGGTCTTCGGTGACGCCGCCAACGGCGCGTTTCAACAATTCGAACCGTCCGGTCTCGACCGTCACGCGATAGAGGAAGATGACGTTGAGAACGATCCAGCCGATCGGGAAGAAGCCGACCACCACGCCGAGCAGCGATGCGCGCACCGACATATCGGCGGGCATATGGTAAACGGCGATGGTGATGATGTTGGCGACGATCAGCGCGATGATGGCCGCGATGTGCGCCTTGACCTTGCCGCTGGCGATCAGCACCAGCAGCGTGACCACAGGAACGGCGGCGGCAAGCGTCGACAAGGTCGCGTTGTTGAGCGGATCGTAGATTTGATTCCACATGTTCGGATTCTCCCCGGATTATTATTGGGCACCCGGCCGTGTGGACGGTCAGTCATGCCTGGCGCACGCGGAAGCGTTGCTCTCATGCGCGAGATCGATTGCAGGCTCGGCTGTCGCCGAAACCGCTCACAACCTCGCGAAGTCCAGAGGTCCCCCGCCCCTCGCCATGAGACCCATGCTA
>JBOHIT010000163.1:0-5476 GCA_050726155.1 Bradyrhizobium sp. | reverse complement strand
GTTGGTTGCCGGAGACCAGCGAACGGCCGTAAGCGGTAAACGGGTTGGAGTTGTTGAAATTCACCACCGCCGTGCCGTAGGTCATGCTGGCCGACAGGTCGATGCCCATCTGCTTGACGATATTGCGCGCGACTTCGGCGACGGTCACCTTCAGCATCACCTGGTCGCGGCCGCGGATGGCGATCGAATTGACGACCTTGTCGGCGCCGCCTGCGAGGCGGGCGGCCATGTCGAAAGCCTGCTGGGCTTCGATCGGGCTCGCCGCGGTGCCGGACAGCACCACGCCGTCGTTGACACCGTCGATCTGAATGTCGGAGTTCGGCAGCGACGTCTTCAGCGCGGCGCGCACGCCGTTGAGGTCGCGCTTGACCGCGATGTCATACGCCGCGATCTGCTGGCCCGCCGAATCGAAGAAGATGATGTTGGTCTGGCCCACGGAGGCGCCGATGATGTAGGCGCGCTGGGAAGAACGCACGACCGCGTTGGCGATCTTCGGATCCGCGACCAGCACGTCCTTGCTCTCGCGCGGCAGGTCGAGCACGATCGATTTTCCGATCCCGAGCGAAACCGGGCGCGCGCCCATCTGTCCGTCGATGATGGCGGGCGCGCCGGGCACGGCGCGATAGTCGCTTGCCGCCACCGGCGTGAGGGCCGGATTGAGCGTCAGCGCTGCAACGGCCGAAAACGACAGGGCCCGGACGATGAACGTCCGCAGTATCGGCTGGTTTACCCTGCACTTCATATCGTGCGTCCTTTCGGTCACTTCTGTGCCGTCGATTGGGTCGGAATACCGTAGCGAACCACGTTGATGCTTGTGCCCCGCTTGGAGGCCGGCTCTTCGGGTGCCACTTCGACGGTGTTGACGTCGGTGATGCTGCGCAGCGCCAGCGACAGCGTGCCGGACTGGCGCGAACGGGCCAGCGTCTCGGTCTGGTCGGGCTTCAGCTCGAGCGTGACGGTCTTGCCGACGATTGCGCTGGTTCCGTCCTTTTCCTTTGGCGCCTGGTCGATCGCGAGCACCCGGATGTTGGTCAGGATGACTTCGGAATTGACGATGTCCGCTCCGCCCTTGTCCGGATTGCGGTCGCGCCGGGAAAGAATCACGTCGACCCGGTCGTTCGGCAGGATGAAGCCGCCGGCGCCGGTTTCCGGCGAAATCTCGGTCGAAACGGCCCGGTAGCCGGTCGGCAGGATCGCGGCCATGAAGCCGGAGCCGTCGGCCTTGACCAGCTTCTGCTCCCGAATCGGCTCGCCGGCGATGAACGGCGCACGCGCGATCGAGCCGGTGACCTCCCGCATCGCTTCGGCCCTGCTGGCCTTGCTGATGAAGCTGTTGCTGGCGCTTGCGGTTGGCCAAGCTTGCCATAAAATATCCTCCGGCTTGACCGACTGGCCGAGGCCGATGTCGTTCTTTGCGACGAGGATATCCACGGTCGAAACCTGCGCTGCCGGTGCGGGCGCGGCAGGCTCTTTGTCAGAGCCGCTGGCGAGGTATGCGGCAATGCCGCCAGCGCCGATGGCGATGGTCAGAACGACAATGCGAGCGGTATTCATACGCTTCACTTTCCACATTACGCCGCGACGCTTCCGCCGCCGTAATGGGAGTTGACCAGCTATTCGTCAAAGCATGGTTAATGAGGCGTGTGTAAATTGCCTTAACGGAGCGTTACCGTCCGAAGCTCAGCGCATTGCGAGGTGAGTGAGGTCGACCGCCTTGATCCACTCGGTCTCCGGGTAGACCATCAGTGCGCCGATCGCGAGCGCGATGCCGTAGGGGATTCCGCCTTGCTTGTCGTGCAGCCGGAGCAGCCAGGCCTGGCCCGTGAGCGGGGCGGGCAGGGGCCATTGCCTGGCATAGAGCAGCAGCAGCGTCAGGGCGCCGCCGAACAGCGAGGCATAGACCAGATAGTCGAGCAAGTGGCCGAACCCGAACCACAGCGCCACAGCGGCTGCGATCTTGGCGTCGCCGCCGCCGACCCAACCCATCGCAAAGCAGCCAAAGGCCACGACAAGGACGGCAGCCCCGGCGCCGAGATGCATCAGGAAGTCCTGCATGCCCATTCCGCCGAACGGCGCCAGCACCAGGAAGCCGGCCACCAGGGCCAGCGATATCCGGTTTGAAATCGTCATGGTGAAAAGGTCGCTCGCGGCCGCGAACGCCATCAGGGCCGGAAACAGCATGAGACGGGCGATATCGAGGATCATGAATTCACACAGCCCGTGCAGTCAACGCGATGTCCAAGCATGCGGTGAACCTATCGATGAGAAATGAACAATCGGAAAACGGCCCGCCGGTTCCGTACCAGATGATCGGAGAATCGAAACCTCGGAAACGACAAAGGCCCCGGATAACGGGGCCTTTGAAGCAGATTGCGACAGTCGCTTATTTCAGCGAGGTCGAGATCGTGGTGAAATTGGTCTTCAGCGCGGTGCCGACGCCGTTGACCGCGGTGATGATCGCGATGGCGATGCCGGCGGCAATCAGGCCGTATTCGATGGCGGTCGCGCCGGACTCATCCTTGACGAAACGCGAAACGAGATTCTTCATAATAGATAACTCCTGTGTACACGTGGCTGGTCGAACTATCATTTGGTCTCGCCGGCGTTCTCAGCACCGTGACCATGGCGTCACCCTAAAAGCCGACCATTGCGGCGCAGTTAATTCGACCGCGTAAAAATGACCGGAACCCGCTGTTCTCAAGCAGAGTAAACGCGGAATTAAGTCAGTTCGTAAAATGCGCTGAATTCGCCGGTCGCGTTGTCGCACCACGCCGATGCATCCGTTCAAGCTATGATTCACAGCTCTTTAAGCGCGAGGGGATACCCCTTAAGTATCCCATCAAGTGAGGCCGTCATGTCGAGTTTACCCTTGGAAGTCATCGAGATGATGGGCCAGACCATGGCCAAGGTCGTGCCGGTCACGATCGGGCTCGCTTTGGTATTCACGGTGCTCGCGCATTTCTGGGCCTGCAATCCCGGCAAGCCGTGGTGGCGCAAGCGCGAACTCATCACCGACATCTGCTACTGGTTCTTCGTTCCCGTATTCGCCCGGGTGTTCCGCATCGGGCTGTTGGTGATCGGCGCCAGTGTCGTCTTTGGCATTCACGACGCCGACGCGCTGATCGCGTTCTACGACAATGGCCACGGTCCGCTGTCCGAGCTTCCGCTCTGGCTCCAGGCTGTGCTGTTCCTGGTCGCGTCCGACTTCATGCTGTATTGGCTGCATCGCATGTTTCACAGCGGCGGCTTCTGGAAGTACCACGCGATCCATCATTCCTCGGAAGATCTCGAGTGGATTTCCGCGGCGCGGTTTCACCCGGTCAATCTGTTCATCGGAAGCATCATGGTGGACGTCGTCCTGCTGATGGCGGGCATCTCCCCCAACATCATGCTCTGGGTCGGACCGTTCACGACCTTCCATTCGGCGTTCGTGCACGCCAATTTGAACTGGACGCTCGGCCCGTTCAAATACGTGCTCGCCACGCCGGTGTTTCACCGCTGGCATCACACCTCGCAGGAAGAGGGCGGCAATACCAATTTCGCGGGTACGTTCCCGCTCTGGGATATCCTGTTCGGAACCTTCCGGATGCCGGAAAACCAGCTGCCGGACAATTACGGCGTCGACCCCGATCAGTCGGTGCCGGATGGATTCGGCGGACAATTGGCCTATCCGTTCCGCCAGTAGCCAGGACCGCCGTGGTGCATGTACGCAACCCGGGTGCCGGTTGCGTTGCCGAAGGTGCGATCAGTCCTGCATTTGCGCTGCGGGTGGGGCCCCCATCTGCGTCCGATCCGCTCGAACATGAATTACGGCGATGTCGTCTGCGTAGAGGCGCTTCCAGCCCTTGACGTGATCCAGGGCTGACGCTGCGGGTGAACTCGGATCCAGCAGGGTCGCATCGATCCGGTGCGCGTCGAGCATTCGCAGCAGCTCGTCCACGTTGCGCGCCTCGATTGCATCGTAGTATTCCGTGACGAATCGTTCGCCGTACAACTCGGCGCGCCCGTCGATGAAGACCTTGATGTCGCGGGATATCAAATAGCCGCCGAATGGCGCCGTGCTGAATATGCGTTGCGCGTGCCGTTGTTCGAGGATTTCCACCGCCGCGACGGGTGGCGGCGTGAATGAAAATTGCTGATGGGCCACGATTGCCGATGTTGATGCCCATCCGGCGCCGACAATCGCGATCACGGAAAGGATTGTTGCGTAGGACGGGGGCCGAACCGCTGCAAAACGGGTAACGGCAGCTCCAACTGTTCCAAATTGTTCGGCGATCGGCTTTGCCAGAACCAACGGCGCCAGGAACGCGAAGATTTCGATGTTCCTAACATGTGTCAGCGCCATCCAGATCAGGCCCATCAGCAGCATGATCCGTGGCATCGAAAGCTTGAGCCTGCCGGACAAAGCGAGGCCGATCAAGCCGAGCAGGGTGGCTTCGAAGAAAGTGAACGAACTGAAATCGACCGGCTTCCACTCTCCGATCATCGACAGCACTTTGCCCAGGCTGAGAATTTTCGCCGCACCCAGCAGCGAGTTCCAGCCGTACGGTGTACAACAGCTCGCCGCGAGGGCTGCAAATCCGAACAACGCCCATCGCGCCGCCAACTCGAAGCGGCGACTGGCATCCGTTTCCCAGATCGCTGCCAGCCCGATAGGCCCGATCAGCGCTAATCCCAAAACGAAGCCGCCGTGCAGATTGGTCCACAGCACCATCAATGGCAGCAACAGCCACGACGGCTGACTGCGACGGTCGGCAGCCGCCATCAACCCGCCGACAAAGGCCAGCATCACCGGCATCGCCAGCATGTGGGGCCGGGCCAGAAAGTGAGATGCCGATTGCAGCAGCGCCAGCGTGGCGATCGCGATCGCATGTGTCGGTTCAAAATACGGACTAATCAGATAGATGAAGATCGCGACCAGCGCTCCGATCGCCAGCGAGGACAGGATCACCGGTCCGGCCCAATCGGATGGCCCATAGGCAAGGGCAAAAAGCACTTGGGAGAGCCAGGAGCTGGACATCCATGGCTCGCCAAATCGGGTGAACGAGTAGATGTCCGTATACGGCATGGCGCCGTGATCGAGGATCCATTGCCCGACCTTGATCTGCCATAATGAATCGGAATCGCGCAGCATGATTGCGCCGGCGGACAGAAAGAACAGATAGGCGCCTGCTCCGGCGCAAAGCGGCAACAGCCACCGTGCGGGGCCGCGGATGCTTGCGCTGCTGGAGATCGAGATCGACATCTGCTTCCCTGGCTGGCCGATCGGCGAAAGGATGCCCCGGCGCGACGTTTCAGCTACCGACCATGGCCCTCGATAAATGCGGGTAAATGTCGTGCCGGGGCGGTGTCGATGTGGTGATGTTTGATGAATAGACGGTTAAATTGACGGGCCGGTGATTTTCGACCGGCGGCCTGACCGGAACGAGCGGACATGTCCAACCTGCCGATGGAAATCGTCGAGATGCTCGGCCAG
>JBOHIT010000162.1:0-2403 GCA_050726155.1 Bradyrhizobium sp. | reverse complement strand
CGCCGCCAACGCGCCAAGGGAGTTCGAGGAGGAGCTTTCGAAATCCTCGCTCGGCCGCATCCGGCTGGCGAAGCACGACATGGTCGAAGTCGGCAAGGCCTGGCAAAAGAAGAAGGCCGAGGGCGGCTGGGCCTGCCTGCATTGGCCCAAGGAATATGGCGGCCGCGGCGCCACCCCGATCGAAAAGGTGATCTGGCAGCAGGAAGAAGGCGTCTACGGCAAGCTGACGCAGCCGTTCCAGATCGGTGAGGGCATGTGCGGGCCGACCGTGATGGCCTTCGGCAGCGAGGACGCCAAGCGGCGCTACCTGCCGAAGCTCGCTTCCGGCGAAGAGATCTGGTGCCAGCTGTTCTCGGAGCCGGCCGGCGGTTCTGATGTCGCCGGGCTTCGCACCCGCGCGGAGAAGAAGGACGACAACTGGGTGATCAATGGCCAGAAGATCTGGACCTCGGGCGCGCATTATTCCGACTACGGCCTGCTGATCACGCGCACCGATCCCAATGTGCCCAAGCACAAGGGCCTGACGATGTTCTTCCTCGACATGAAGAGCAAGGGCGTGGAAATCCGGCCGATCAAGCAGGCCAACGGCATGCAGGAATTCAACGAGGTTTATTTCACCGACGTGGTGATCCCGGACAGCCAGCGTCTCGGCGCCGTCGGCGACGGCTGGAGCGTTTCGCTCACCACGCTGATGAACGAGCGCATGTCGATCGGCTCGCGGCTTGCGACCGGCCTCCCCGAAATGTTCGAGTTCTGCTCCAATCTGATGACGGAGGACGGGCTGGCAATCGACGATCGCGCCACGCGCTCCAAACTCGCGAGCTGGGCGGTCAAGGCGAGCGGGCTGAAATACACCAGCTACCGCGCGATCTCGTCGCTCTCCAAGGGCGAACGTCCAGGTCCCGAGAATTCGATCGGCAAACTAGTGTCGGGCACGATGCTGCAGGACATCGCGACCTATGCGATGGACCTGGAGGGCGCGGCCGGTGCGCTGACCGGCCTTGATGAAGAAACCGCAAGCGGCCAGTTCCAGCAAATGCTGCTGAGCTCGCCGTCGATGCGTATCGCCGGCGGTACCGACGAAATCCTGCGCAACATCATCGCTGAGCGCGTGCTCGGCCTGCCCGGCGATATCCGCGTCGACAAGGACGTGCCGTTCAACAAGATCCCCACCAAGGGCCGATGAATTCTCGTGTCCCGGGCGCGGTGCGGCACGCAGTGCTGCTCCGCAGAACCGGGACCCAATCTCGATAGGCCCCGGCTCTGCAGCGCACCGTTACACGCTGCGCTGCGTCCGGGGCACGAAAGTGAGTTACCCCATGGACGCTTCCGTGCATCAAAAGCAGAATCGCATCGGTGTGCTCGAAGAGCTGTTGAACGAGCGCTATTCGGTGCGCGCATTCCTGCCGCAGCCGGTGCCGCGCGAGACCATCGAGCATATCCTCACCGTGTCGCAGCGTACGGCGTCATGGTGCAACAGCCAGCCCTGGCAGGTCTTGATTGCGAGCGGCGAGGCCAAGGAGCGGTTTCGCAAGGCGATCTATGCCGAGGCCATTTCGGGCGCTGGCGACGATCACGATTTCACGCCGCCGCGGGAATATCTCGGCGTCTATCTCGAACGCCGCCGCGAGAGCGGCTTTCAGCTCTACAACACGCTCGGCATCACCAGAGGCGACAAGATGGCCTACGCCAGGCAGGCGCTGGAGAATTACAATTTCTTCGGCGCGCCGCATGTCGCAGTCATCCACACCGATGAGCCGCTCGGCATCTACGGCGCGGTGGATTGCGGCGCCTATGTCGGCAATTTCATGCTGGCGGCGCAGGCGCTCGGTCTCGGTACCATCCCGCAAGCGGCACTGGCGCGGCACTCCGGGCTGATCCGGCGTCACTTCAATCTCGCCGACGATCGCCGCGTCGTCTGCGGCATTTCGTTCGGCTTTGCCGACAATGCGCACAAGGTCAACAGCTACCGCACCTCGCGCGCCAGCGTGGCCGATACCGTAACGTTCTTTGACGAATAGAGCATGATCCGGAAAAAGCCTGCCCCGCACTTGATGCGGGGTGGATACCGGTTTTCCGAAGAGGTCATGCTCAAAAAATAGAGCGCTCGAACAGTCGAACGCAGGAAAAGCCCCGATCGCAAATGCGGCCGGGGCTTTTCGCTATCTGGATTCAGGCGAGATCAGTAGGCGCAGACATTGACGGTGCGCAGGCGCAGGCCGCGACGGGTCTCGACCCACTGCTGCTGCAGGCAGCTGTCATAGCCGGTGTTGACGTAGATGCCGCCGAAGCCGAGGCCAAACCCATGACCCCAATGGCCGTGGTGGTGATGATGGAAGGGGCCGGCGGCGGCGGGCGCAGCAGCGGCGAGGGTGAGGGCATAGGCGGCGATCAGTCCGAGGG
>JBOHIT010000161.1:0-5116 GCA_050726155.1 Bradyrhizobium sp. | reverse complement strand
GAGATCAGCACGGACGGCCTCCCGGCCTTAAACCAGCAAGCCATTCCGCGCCTCCAGATCGCGCACTCAGCCCTTGCGCATTTTCCCGAGCAGATAGTTGTCGTAATAGTTTTCCGCGATCTGCGTGTAGAACAGCACTTCCTTCATGTAGGCGTCGTGGCTTTCCTTTGTCTTCTTGAACAGCGGGCTCTTCTCGGCAATTTCATTCAGATGATCCTGCGTGGCCTTGTAGCAGGCCTCCATGACCGGCGGCGGAAACCCGCGCAGTTCAGCGCCACCCGCGATCAGCCGCTTCAGCGCGGCCGGATTCACGCTGTCGTATTTTTCGATCATCCAGGCGCCGGCCGCTGAGCCCGCCTGGTTGAGGATTGCCTGGTATTGCTTGGGAAGCGCGTTCCACTTCTCGTCGTTGACGATCATGTGCAGCATCGCGCCGCCTTCCCACCAGCCGGGGTAATAGTAGTACTTCGCGACCTTGTAGAAGCCGAGCTTCTCGTCGTCGTAGGGACCGACGAACTCGGCGGCATCGAGCGAACCCTTTTCCAGCGCCGAATAGACATCGCCGCCCGCGATCTGCTGCGGCACGACGCCGAGCTTGGCGAGCACATGGCCGCCCATGCCGGCGATGCGGAATTTGAGGCCGTTGAGATCGTCGACCGTCTTGATCTCCTTGCGGAACCAGCCGCCCATCTGTGTGCCGGAGTTGCCGCACAGGATCGCATGCGCCTTGAACGGCTTCAGTGCTTCGTTGCAGAGGTCGCCGCCGCCGCCGAACGTCCACCAGGAATGCTGATGGCGATGGTTCATGCCGAACGGTGCGCCGGTGGCGTAGGCCAGCGCCGGTTCCTTGCCGATGTAGAAATACAGCGGCGTCTGCGCCATCTCGACGGTCGCGGTGCTGACCGCATCGAGCGCCTGCAAGCCGGGCACGATTTCGCCGGCCGCAAAGGTCTGGATCTGGAATTTGTTGTCGGTGGCGTCAGCAACGTATTTCGCAAAGGTCTGCGCCGTGCCGTAGATGGTATCGAGTGACTTCGGAAAGCTCGAAGTCAGGCGCCACTTGATCTCGGGTGCACTTTGCGCGATCGCGGGTGCCGCAACCAGCGTCGTCGCGCCGGCCACAGCGCCGCCTTTGAGGAACGTACGGCGTTTCATGTAATCACTCCCTTAGATTGCAAATCCATTGGCCCATGGCAAAGCGCTCCAGGGCCATTTGATCCCCACCATAGCGAACTCCTGGGTACGTGTGGAAGCGCTACGTTGCCCGTGCCCCCCGCGGATATTTTGCCGGCATCGCAATCGACGGGCGGACCGCCTAATCCAGCTTTACGCCCGCCTCGTTCACGACCTTGCGCCAGCGCACGACTTCGGCGGACACCATCTTGGCGAAGGCAGGGCCGGTCACGTCGGGGACGTCGGAGCCGTTACGCTCCCAGGCTTCCTGGATCGGGGCCGTTTTCATCGCCTGCTGCAGTTCCTTGATCATGCGCTCGACGATCGCCGGCGGCGTGTTCTTCGGCGCGAACAGGCCGTACCAGGTCGCGACTTCATAATCGGCCAGACCAGCTTCCGCGGCGGTCGGAAGATCGGGGAATGCTGCCACCCGCTTCGGTGCCGCGACCGCGAGCGCACGCAACTGCCCCGCCCTGATCGGGGCTGCCGACGAGCCCATGCCGTCGAACACGACAGGCACGTGACCGGCGATCAGATCCTGCATGGCCGGCCCCGCGCCGCGATAGGGCACGTGCTGGATGTTGGTCTTGGTCAGGATCTTGAACAGCTCGCCGGCAAGATGATGCGTGGTGCCGGCACCGGCAGAGCCGTAGTTCAACTGGCCCGGATTGGCTTTGGCGAAAGCGATGAACTCGGCAAGCGTCTTGGCGGCGACCTTGTCGGGATTGACGACGATCACCTGCGGCGGACGCGCGATCAGCGCGACCGCGATAAAATCCTTCTCGATGTCGTAGTCGAGGTTCGGATAGAGCGAGGGCGCAATGGCGTGGTGCGCGGCGCCCATAAAGAAAGTGTAGCCATCGGGCGCGGCCTTGGACGCCATCGATGCGCCCACCGTACCGCCGGCGCCGGCGCGATTCTCGATCAGCACGCGCTTGCCGAGCTGGGTGTCGAGCTGGGCTGCGAGCGGGCGGGCAAAAGCGTCGGTGCCGCCGCCGGCCGCAAACGGCACCACAAACGTGACCGGCTTGTCCGGCCATGACTGGGCCTGGGCCGCATGGGTGGCGATGGAAAGGCCGGCCAGAACCGTCAATAAGGCATAGCGCAGGCTTGTCTGTTTCACGGCGTTTCCTCCCGAATCGTGCAGATTGCGTCCCGCGCGTTGGCGGCGCATTTTCGCGGGCATGGTCCAGCAAATGCGCGATCCGGACAAGGGACGCAACCGGGGCGTATGGTCGCTCCCCCGAAAGGCTTAGGCGACGCGCTCAGTAGTATTTGTGGAAATGATGGACCGGGCCATGCCCGTGGCCGACGCTGAAACGATCCGCCGCCGCGATCGCCGCGCTGATCCAGGCCTTGGCGTTGCGAATCGCACTCTCCATGCCCTCGCCTTTCGCCAAGCCCGCCGCAATCGCCGACGACAGCGAGCAGCCGGTGCCATGGGTGTTCTTGGTGGCGATGCGCGGGGCGGCCAGCGCAATCGTGCCGTTGGCGTCGATCAGATAATCGGTGCTCTCGGCGCCCTGCCCGTGGCCGCCCTTGATCAGCACCGCGCGGCAGCCCATCGCCAGCAATCGCTTGCCCTGATCCTCGACCGCGGCTTCGCTCGCCGCTTCCGCCTCATCGAGCAAGGCCGCCGCCTCCGGCAGGTTGGGCGTGATCACCGAGGCCAGCGGAATGAGTTTCTTGCGCAACGCATCGACGGCCTCGGCAGCGAGCAGGCGATCGCCTGAGGTCGCGACCATCACCGGATCGAGCACGACGTGTTGCGGCGACCAGCGCGTCAGCCCCGCGACGATGGCATCGATGCTGGCGGGCTGCGCCACCATACCGATCTTGACCGCGCCGACGGCGAGATCGGAAAACACCGCATCGATCTGGGCGGTGACGAACTCCGCCGGGACCTGATGGATGCCACTGACGCCTGTGGTGTTTTGCGCCGTCAGCGCCGTGATGGCGGAGGCGCCATAGACGCCGAGCGCGGCAAACGTCTTCAGGTCGGCCTGGATTCCGGCGCCGCCGGACGAATCGGAGCCGGCAATGGTCAGTGCGATCGGCGTCATCGCCCGCCTCGTAAAAATGGGGTGTCTGGAGCCATAAACTGTCCTAGCGCGCCGTTCTATTGCCAGCAAGTTGGCTTGCCATAACCGCCCGTTTTTGGCCTATTGGAACGAACAATTCCGGAGACGACAACCATGGTTCCCTTCTTCGTCCAGTTCAAATGCAAACTCGGCCAGTCCTATGCGGTGGCCAACGCGCTCGCGGAAGCCGAGATCGCCTCGGAGATCTATTCCACCGCCGGCGACTACGACCTGCTGGTCAAGTTCTACGTCGATAACGCCACCGACATCGGCCATTTCGTCAACGAAAAGGTGCAGGTCATTCCCGGCATCCAGGACACCCACACCATCATCACCTTCAAGGCGTTCGGCGCGAGCTGAAATCCCGGCCGAATTCGGCCGCCGCCGGCAACGACAAGAAACAAAACAAACGGGGAAACATCATGCACCGGCTTTGGATGCTGTCGCTTTGCGCAGCGCTGGTCTCGACCGCGGCTCTCGCGCAGGCGCCCGCCGGCAAGGTCACGGTCGTCACCTCCTTCGCCAAGGACGTCACCGATCCCGTCAAGAAAGCGTTTGAGGCGGTGACACCGGGCGTGACGCTGGAAGTGCAGAACCGCAACACAAATGCCGGCGTCAAATACCTCGAGGAAACCAAGTCCAACAACCAGGTCGACCTGTTCTGGGCGTCCGCGCCTGATGCGTTCGAGGTTCTCAAGGGCAAGGCGCTGCTGCAGAAATATGCGGTCAAAGCGTCCGGCATTCCCGAGAAGATCGGGCAATTTCCGATCAACGATCCCGCCGGCTTCTATTTCGGCTTTGCCGCGTCCGGCTACGGCATCATGTGGAACGAGCGTTATGTGAAGGCCAACAAGCTGCCCGATCCCAAGGAATGGCGGGACCTCGCCAAGCCGGTCTATTACGACCACGTGTCGATCGCCGCGCCTTCGCGCTCCGGAACCACGCATCTGACCATCGAAGCCGTGCTGCAGGGCGAAGGCTGGGCCAAGGGCTGGGGCACGATAAAGGCCATGGCCGGTAATTTCCGCAACATCACCGAGCGCTCGTTCGGGGTACCGGAAGCGGTGAATTCCGGGCAGGTCGGCTACGGCATCGTGATCGACTTCTTCGCGTTCTCGGCGCAGGCCTCGGGCTTCCCCGTAAAATTCATCTATCCCACCGTCACCACGATCGTGCCGGCCAATGTCGGCATTGTCGCCAACGCGCCGAACAAGGTGGCGGCCGAAGCCTTCGTCGAATTCCTGCTGTCGCCGGTCGGCCAGCAAGTGCTGTTCGAGCCTGGTATCCGCCGCCTCCCCGTCAATCCCGACGTCTATGCCAAGGCGCCCGCGGACTATCCGAACCCGTTCAAGGACCCGCGCCTGAACTCAATGGTCAAGTTCGACGTCGCCAAATCCGAGGCGCGCAACGACGTCGTCGATGTGCTGTTCGACCAGCTGATTTCGTTCCAGCTCGATGCCCTGAAGGCTGCGACCAAGGCGATCCACGATGCCGAGGCCGCGCTTGCCAAGAAGGACAATGCGCAGGCCCGTGCCCTGGTCACGCAGGCGCGCGACCTGATCGCAGCGATGCCGGTCGATGAAGCCGCCGCCTCCGCCAAGGAGACCACCGGCGCATTCACCGGCGGCAAACAGAAAGGCGCGCGGCAGGCCGAACTGGAACAGCAATGGGCGGCGTTCGCGAAGGAACGTTACGCGCAGGCGCAGACCAAGGCCGAGGAAGCCGTGAAGCTTTCGAAGTGATGCGAACGGGTACATATTTCGCCGTCGTCCCGGCGAACGCCGGGACCCATAGCCACCGGCGTGTATTGTTGGAGAAGGTCGTCGATACCGGCGTTTCACCGCGAGTCCGCGGCGTATGGG
>JBOHIT010000160.1:0-5028 GCA_050726155.1 Bradyrhizobium sp. | reverse complement strand
CCTCGCTGGTGATGCGCGGCTCCACCTCCTGCATCTGCGCAAGCGTCAGCTTGTGCAAGCCGACGCCCTTGCCGCTCGCCAGCCCGACGATGCGGCCGGTGACGTGGTGCGCCTCGCGGAACGGCAGGCCGAGCACGCGCACCAGCCAGTCGGCGAGGTCCGTCGCGGTGGAATAGCCGGAACCGGCGGCGGTCTTCATCCTGTTCTCGTCGGGCACCGCGTCGCGCACCATGCCGGCGGTGGCGGCGATCATCAGCGAGAGGGTGGAAAGCGCGTCGAAGGCGCCTTCCTTGTCCTCCTGCATGTCCTTGGCATAGGCCAGAGCGAGGCCCTTCATCACCATCAGTAGCCCCGAGAAGGCGCCGGCGATGCGGCCGATCTTGGCGCGCACCAGCTCGGCGGCGTCCGGGTTGCGCTTCTGCGGCATGATCGACGAGCCGGTGGTGAAGCGATCGGAGAGCTTGAGCAGCGCGACCAGCGGCGAGGTCCAGATCACCACTTCCTCGGCGAAGCGCGAGAGGTGCATGGCGCAGATCGCGGCGCTCGACAGCGTCTCCAGCACGAAGTCGCGATCCGACACCGAATCCAGCGAATTCGCCGTCGGCCGGTCGAAGCCGAGCGCCTTGGCGGTGGCGAAGCGGTCGATCGGGAAGGAGGTGCCGGCAAGCGCGGCGGCGCCGAGCGGGCATTCGTTCAGCCGCTTGCGGGCGTCCGCAAAGCGCCCGCGGTCGCGGCCGAGCATCTCGACATAGGCGAGCAGATGGTGCCCGAAGGTCACCGGCTGCGCGGTCTGGAGATGGGTGAAGCCGGGCATCACGGTCGCGGCATGTTCCAGCGCCTTCTCGGCGAGCGCGCGCTGCAGATCGGCGAGCTGGACATCGAGCGTGTCGATGGTGTCGCGCACATAGAGCCGGAAGTCGGTCGCGACCTGGTCGTTGCGCGAGCGCGCGGTGTGCAGCCGGCCCGCGGCGGGACCGATCAGGTCGGTCAGCCGGCTCTCGACGTTCATATGGATATCTTCGAGAGCGCGCTTGAAATCGAACGAGCCTTTTTCGATTTCTGACAGAATCGTGTCTAGACCTTTGCCGATATTTTTCGCATCACCCGCAGTGATAATGCCCTGCGCGGACAGCATCGCAGCGTGCGCCTTGGACGCGGCGATGTCCTGGGAATACATGTGCCGATCGACGTCGATGGAGACGTTGATTTCCTCCATGATCGCATCGGGACGCTCGGTGAACCGGCCGCCCCACATCTTGTTGCTCATGACTTCTCGCTCGCGACTTCTTATTCAGGCTCTGGCTTTTATCGTCGAAACCGGCGAAACGCGGAGCCGGTCTCGACCGTAACAAGAGCACTGCATAGCCGTATCTGATACAGGATGACAAACGATATGCCCGAAACTTCCGCCCCTCGCCCGGCCGCCACGCGCCGGATCCCCATCGCCATCGGCGCGGTCCTGATTGGGGCGGCGATCGGCTTTGCCGGGGTCTACGGGTTCGGTGGCCTCAAGCGCGGTTCGGGCGGCGATTCCGCCTGTGCCGGTGCGGTCGATCTGGCGCGCAAGATCGGGCCGTTGGCGCATGGCGAGGTCGCCGCGCTGACCATGGCCACCAGCCCCCTCAAACTCCCTGACCTCGCGTTCGAGGACGCCGAGGGCAAGCCCCGCAAGCTCTCGGACTGGCGCGGCAAGACGGTGCTGGTCAATCTGTGGGCCACCTGGTGCGTGCCCTGCCGCAAGGAGATGCCGGCGCTGGACAGCCTGCAGACCAAGCTCGGCGGCAAGGATTTCGAGGTGGTCGCGATCAACATCGACACCCGCGACCCCGAAAAGCCGAAAAACTTCCTGAAAGAGGCCAATCTGACCAAATTGGCCTATTTCACCGACACGAAAGCCAAGGTTTTTCAGGATCTTAAGAGCATAGGCAAGGCGCTGGGGATGCCGACCTCGATCCTGGTCGACGGCCAGGGCTGCGAAATCGCCAATCTGGCCGGTCCGGCCGAATGGGCCAGCGACGACGCGATTGCGCTGATCAAGGCGGCGGTGAAGCCGGCGACGGCGGGGTACTAGAGCGTGAGGGCTGCAATGGCAGCCCGGACACAAAATCGCGAAAACAACCCCATGCAAAGTAAGAATGTGCCCGGCCCGCAGCGAGACCGGCTTCTTCCAGATCGCGTCAGCGGCGGATGGTGATCAGGCGGTAACGTTCAGGTTCGCGCCGACCCCGGCGCCGAGATTGGCCGTCGAGGGCTGGCCAAGCAGGGTCTGGACCGCGAATTTTTCCGCGTCGGCGTTGGTTTTCATGATCGAGGCCGCAACCTGCATCTGTGTGTTGCCCGCCTGCATGGCGAGCATGCTCGAAACCATCGCCATCATATCCATCACGCACGACTCCGCTAGACGCCGGGGAAGCTAGCCGATGGTGGTTAACGGGAAATTGAGCCTCAGCGCGTCGGGACCGGCTTGTCGCCGCGGTAGTCGTAGAAGCCGCGCTGGGTTTTGCGGCCGAGCCAGCCGGCTTCGACGTATTTCACCAGCAGCGGACACGGCCGGTATTTCGAATCCGCCAGCCCTTCATGCAGCACCTGCATGATCGAAAGGCAGGTATCGAGGCCGATGAAATCGGCCAGTTCCAGCGGGCCCATCGGATGGTGCGCGCCGAGCTTCATCGACGCATCGATCGCCTCGACATTGCCGACGCCTTCATACAGCGTGTAGATCGCCTCGTTGATCATCGGCAGCAGGATACGGTTGACGATGAAGGCCGGGAAGTCTTCGGACACCGCGATCTGCTTGCCGAGCCGGGTGACGAACTCCTTGGCGGTGTCGAACGTCGCATCATCGGTGGCGATGCCGCGCACCAGCTCGACCAATTCCATCAGCGGCACCGGATTCATGAAATGAATGCCGATGAACTTCTCGGGACGGTCGGTCGAGGCGGCGAGCCGCGTGATCGAGATGGACGAAGTGTTGGAAGCGACGATCGCTTCCGGCTTCAGCACCGCGCAGACATCGTGGAATATCTTGCGTTTGATTTCTTCCTTTTCGACCGCGGTCTCGATCACCAGGTCGCAATCCGCCAGGCCGTCGATGGTCTCGGCCGAGACGATGCGGTCGAGCGCCTGCTTGCGCGCGTCCTCGGTGATCATGTTCTTGACGACCTGCCGCGACAGATTGCCGTTGACGGTCGCCATCGCCGATTTCAGCCGGTCGGCGGAGATGTCGTTGAGCACCACGTCCAGGCCGGCGAGCGCCGCCACGTGGGCGATGCCATTGCCCATCTGGCCCGAGCCGATCACGCCGACCTTCTTGATTGTCACGGCCATCTTGTCATCCACCCGAACCGCGCGCAGATCGCGCCAGCTCATCCCTTGAGAAGATCAACACCGGCCGGACCTTACGCGTCCGGCCGCTGCTTGGCTATTTTCCGAGCTTGCCGAGCGCCTCGGTCAATTCCGGAACCGCCTGGTACAAATCCGCGACCAGGCCGTAATCGGCGACCTGGAAGATCGGCGCGTCCTCATCCTTGTTGATCGCGACGATCACCTTGGAATCCTTCATGCCGGCGAGATGCTGGATCGCGCCGGAGATGCCGATCGCGACGTACAGTTCCGGCGCCACCACCTTGCCGGTCTGGCCGACCTGCCAGTCGTTCGGCGCATAGCCGGCATCGACGGCTGCGCGCGAGGCGCCGACGCCCGCGCCGAGCTTGTCGGCGAGCGGCTCGATGTATTTGGCGAAGTTCTCGCGGCTCTGCATCGCGCGGCCGCCGGAGACGATGATTTTTGCGGACGTCAGTTCGGGGCGATCGCTTTTCGCGACTTCCTCGCCGACGAAGCTGGACAGGCCCGGATCAGCCGCCGAGGCGGCATTCTCGATCGCCGCACTGCCGCCGTCACCGGCCGCGGCGAAGGTCGAGGTCCGCACCGTGATGACCTTCTTGGCGTCCCTGGACTTCACGGTCTGGATCGCGTTGCCGGCATAGATCGGCCGCTCGAAGGTGTCGGGCGAGACCACCTTGATGATCTCAGACACCTGCATGACGTCGAGCAAGGCGGCGACGCGCGGCATCACGTTCTTGAAGCGCGAGGTCGCGGGCGCCACGAAGGCGTCATAGCCGGGTGCCAGCGCCACGATCAGTGCCGCCAGCGGCTCGGCGAGGTCGTGGGCATAGGCATCGCCCTCGGCGAGCAGCACCTTGGTGACCCCGGCGAGCTTCGCCGCCGCCTCGGCCGCCGCCTTGGTGCCCTGGCCGCCACCGGCGACCAGCACATGAACCTCGGCACCCAGCTGGGTGGCCGCGGTCAGCGCCTTGTTGGTGGAGTCCTTGATCGACGCATTGTCGTGTTCAGCAATCAACAGCGTGGTCATCAGAGAACCCCGGCTTCGTTCTTGAGCTTCGAAATCAGTTCGGCGACGTCCTTGACCTTGACGCCTCCCTTGCGGCCGGGCGGTTCTGTCGTCTTCAGCACTTCGAGATGCGGCGTGAGATCGACGCTGTAATCGGCCGCGCTCTTGTCCGCGATCGGCTTCTTCTTCGCCTTCATGATGTTGGGCAGCGAGGCGTAGCGCGGCTCATTCAGCCGCAGGTCGGTCGTGACGATCGCCGGTCCCTTCAGCTTGACGGTCTGCAGGCCGCCGTCGACTTCGCGCGTCACCTTGAAATCCGAGCCGTCGACTTCGAGCTTGGAGGCGAAGGTCGCCTGCGACCAGCCGAGCAGCGCGGCCAGCATCTGGCCGGTCTGGTTCGAGTCGTCGTCGATCGCCTGTTTGCCGAGAATGACCAGGCCGGGCTTCTCTTCGTCGACGATGGCCTTGAGAATCTTGGCGACCGCCAGCGGTTCGACATTGCCTTCGGCTTTGACGAGGATGCCGCGATCGGCGCCCATCGCCAGACCGGTACGGATCGTCTCCGAGGCCTGTGCGGGACCGATCGACACGACAACCACTTCGGTCGCCTTGCCGGCTTCCTTCAGCCGCAATGCTTCCTCGACGGCGATTTCGTCGAACGGATTCATCGACATCTT
>JBOHIT010000159.1:0-3531 GCA_050726155.1 Bradyrhizobium sp. | reverse complement strand
CCTTCGAGGCTCGCCGAAGAGGCTCGCACCTCAGGATGACGGCCTTACCTCCGCCCGAACAGCTTCTCGATATCGGCGAGCTTCAATTCGACATAGGTCGGGCGGCCGTGATTGCACTGGCCGGAGTTCGGTGTGTCTTCCATCTCGCGCAGCAGCGCGTTCATCTCTTCCGGCTTGAGGCGGCGGCCGGCGCGGACCGAGCCGTGGCAGGCCATGGTGGCCGCGACATGCATCAGCCGGCGTTCCAAAGGTAACGCTTCATCCCATTCGGCCATGTGCTCGGCGAGATCGCGCAACAGCCCGGCAGCGTTCGCCTTGCCGAGCAGCGACGGTGTCTCGCGCACCGCGACCGCACCAGGGCCGAACGAGTCGATCGCCAATCCAAATGTCGCCAGTTCCAGCGAGCGATCGAGCAATTTCTCGACCGTGGCCTCGTCGAGTTCGACGATCTCGGGGATCAGCAATATCTGCCGCTGCACGCCGTTGCGCGCCAGTGACGCCTTTAGCTTCTCATAGACGATGCGCTCGTGGGCGGCGTGCTGATCGACCACGATCAATCCGTCGCGGGTCTGCGACACAATATAGGTCTCGTGGATCTGCGTCCGGGCCGCGCCCAGCGGGCGATCGAGCATGTCGGAGGCAGGTGTCGCCTCGAACCGCACATCGGCCGTCGGGGTGCCGACATCGAATGCGGCTTGTCCCGGTTCGGCGAAGGCCGGCGCGGCCGAGCCCCCGAAGGACGGTATCGGCCCCGTGGGATAGGAAGGTGAGCGCTGCCAGTCCCAATTGCTCGGGCGCGGCGCGAAGGACGGGCGGAACGCGGCAATCGCCGCGCCATCGGTATTGGCGGCGGTGCGGCGGCCCTCGCGGGCGAGGCCGTCCTTCAGCGCATGCACGATCAGCGCGCGGACCAGGCCGGCGTTGCGGAACCGGACCTCGGTCTTGGCTGGATGCACATTGGCATCGACCTCCTGCGGCTCCAGCGTCACGAACAGCGCGACAACAGGATGGCGGTCACGCGGCAGATAATCGGAATAGGCCGCGCGCACCGCGCCGAGGATCAGCTTGTCGCGCACCGGGCGGCCGTTGACGAACAGATATTGCCCGAGCGCATTGGCCCGCGTCAGCGAGGGGGCGGCGGCAAAGCCTTCGACCACCACGCCTTCGCGCTCGGAACGCACTTCGATGGCGCTTGAGCGGAAATCCGCACCCAATATATCGCCGAGCCGCGTCAGCCGGCCCGGCGCACCGGGAAGGGCGGCGGCCCAGGTCACCGGCGCGCGCTCCTCGCCGGCGAGCGTGAAGGCGATATCGGGCCGCGCCATCGCCAGACGACGCACCACTTCGCGGATCGCTTCGGCTTCGGTGCGGTCGGTCTTGAGGAATTTCAGCCGCGCCGGCGTCGCGTAGAAGAGATCGCTGACCTCGACACGGGTACCTTGAGACAGCGCCGCCGGCATGATTGGCGATTTCGCGCCGCCTTCGACCGCCAGCGACCACGCATGCGGTTCGCTGGCGTGGCGCGTGGTGATGCCGAGCCGCGCCACCGCGCCGATCGAGGGCAGCGCCTCGCCGCGGAATCCCAGCGTGCGAATCCGCAGCAGATCCTCGTCGTCGAGCTTGGAGGTGGCATGGCGGTCGACCGCCAACGCCAGATCGGCGTGGGTCATGCCGCTGCCGTCGTCGGTGATGCCGATCCGCCGCCGGCCGCCGCCATCGGTGAAGATATCGACCCGGCTGGCACCGGCGTCGATGGCGTTCTCGACCAGTTCCTTGACCACGCTCGCAGGCCGTTCCACCACCTCGCCGGCAGCGATGCGGTTGACGATCTGCTCTGGAAGTTGGCGGACGGGCATGGGTAGGTTTCAGACGAGATTCGAGGTTTGCCGCATTCTAGGCGGATGTGGCGGCAAAAGCATGGGTCTCGGTCGCCGAATCGGTTCCCGTTGGGGATGAGGCCTTACTATCACATTGAAGATACTGATGTTCGGGACCTCGTGGCTGGCCTTGGCGACAGCTTCCGCCGTCCGCTGGTTGGGATTGTGAGGTCGTTTGCGCAGGTATATCGTTTAGAAAAATTATAGTGTGACGGGGAGAACGCCATGTGCCAGCTGTTCGCGCACCAGCCGCAACGTGACTACGAATCGCAGACCCGATCGCTGCGGATCGGCGGGCATTGCACCTCGATCCGCCTGGAAATGTCGTTCTGGGATACACTGGAGGAGATCGCGGCCAAGGAGGGGATGAGCCTCGCCAAATTTCTAACCAAGCTGCATAACGAAGTGCTCGAACACCATGGCGAGGTCAATAATTTTGCGTCGCTGCTGCGCTGTTCCTGCCTGATTTACCGCTCCAGGAGCGCGGTCGCGGTGAGTGCGGCGGCAATGCAGGAATTTCGCGGCAATGCCACGGTCATTCTCGACGCGGCCGAATAGGCGATTTTCGGTTTACGTCGTGATGGCTGGGCATAGCCATCAAGGACGGCGTCGCTTACGCTCGCCTATGCCCGGCCATCCATGTCCGTACTTGCATCCTGCACAAAGAACGTGGATGCCCGGCACAAGGCCGGGCATGACGACGGATCGTGGCTAGATTTCCTTCCGCTGCATCGCGCCGGCGATGTGATCCGCCTGCCGCATCGCCAGCGACACGATCGTCAGCGTCGGGTTGCAGGCAGCACCCGAAGTGAACTGACTGCCGTCGGACACGAACAGGTTCTTGACGTCGTGGGTCTGGCCGAACTTGTTCACCACGCCATCCCTGGGCTTCTCGCTCATCCGGTTGGTGCCCATGTTGTGTGTGCTCGGATAGGGCGGCGTCGGATAGGTCACGGTGGCGCCGACGGCGTCGTAGACGGCGGCGCCCTGCTTGTAGGCGTGATCGCGCATTGCGATGTCGTTGGGATGATCGTCGAAATGCACGCTCGCCACCGCCATGCCGAACTTGTCCTTGGCCTTGGGGTCGAGCGTAATGCGGTTGGTCTCCTGCGGCATATCCTCGCCGACCAGCCACATGCCGGCCATCCGCGGATACGCCTCCATCGCGCTGGAGAACGGTCGTCCCCATGCGCCAGGGTTCAGGAACGCGGCCATGAAGGGCACGCCAATCGACAGCGTTTCCATCTCGTAGCCGCCGACGAAACCGCGCTTCGGATTGTTCGTGGCCTCGTCGCGGATGATGCCGGCCATGGTGGTGCCGCGATACATGTGCACTGATTTTTCGAACGCCGCATACACGCTGCCGGTCATGTGCCGCATGTAGTTGCGGCCGACCTGGCCGGACGAGTTCGCAAGGCCGTCGGGGAACAGGTTAGACGCACTGTTGAGCAACAGACGCGGGCTCTCGATCGAGTTGCCGGCGACCGCCACGACGCGGGCCCTTTGCCGCTGCGTCGCGCCCTTCTCATCGGCATAGACGACGCCGGTCACCTTGCCCGATGCATCGTGCTCGATCTTGATCGCCATGCTGTTGGGGCGCACTTCGAGATTTCCGGTGGCTTCGCCCTTGGGAATTTCGGTATAGAGCGTCGAC
>JBOHIT010000158.1:0-8488 GCA_050726155.1 Bradyrhizobium sp. | reverse complement strand
GTTATGCATATGGAACTTCGACATTTGCGCTACTTCCTGGCGGTGGCCGAGGCCGGGCACCTGACCCGCGCCGCCGCTCGGCTCAACATCAAGCAGCCGCCGCTCAGTCAGCAGATCAAAGCGCTGGAGAACCACCTCGACATGGCGTTGTTTCGTCGCCATGCAAAAGGCATGGCGTTGACCGAGAGCGGCGAGCTCTTCCTCGAAGAGGCCCGGCGCATCCTCGACGGCATTGCCGTCATGGAGCAGCGCATGGCGCGCGTCGCGAAGGGCGGGCGCGGCCGTCTCGCGATAGCCTTCACGACATCGGCGGCCGCCCATTTATTGACGCCGCGCGTGCTGCGGGTGTTCCGCGGTCTGTATCCCGAGATTGAGCTCTCCCTCTCCGAGAATAACGCAGCCGAGATCACCGAGCGAGTTGCCTCGGGCATTCTCCATTGCGGCTTTCTGCGGGTGCCGGTCTCACGGCCGCCCGGCCTGGTGTTCCGGACGTTGTTGAGAGAACCGGTGCTCGTAGCGGCCCCGCTCGACCATCGCCTGGCGCAAAAGCCTCGCACCGGCAAGAACGCAGCCGTCACGCTTCGGGATTTGCAGGGCGAAAATCTGATTCTAGTGCGACGCTCCGGAGCGCCCGGGCTATATGCCGACCTGCTGGCGCTGTGCGCGGAACGGGGTATCTACCCGAACGTCGTGGCCGAAGTCGAACGCATGATGACAAATCTCAATTTGGTGGCAGCAGGTGCAGGGATTTCTGTCGTTCCAGCTTCGATGCAGCACGTGCACGCGAAAACGGTAGCCTATCGACCACTCGCGAAGAGCATCCATCTGAATGCACCTCTGACCCTCGTGTATCGCGCCGCCGATTGTATCGGCGCGACGGCTTTTTTCGTGGAACTGGTGACGACAACCACCGCCGCCGATGGTGACAGCGCCCAAGCGGCACCCTAGGGATATTTCCGCTTCGGTACGAAATTGCAGCCGGCATAAAGAAACGGCCCCAGCCTCGGGCAGGACACTGGGGCCGTCGTCTCACCTAGGCCATTTGGTATCGACGCATTGCGTCTCGCCGCAGACCCAGATCCGCGGCACTCCATCCTTGCTGCCGGTTTGAATGGTAATCGAGACGCCGCCGCCGATGCCGAAGGTGATATTCTTGCCTCCGTTGATATTCGATAGTTCGGCATCGTTGAGTTCGTATGAAAGCGTGGACTGCATGATACTTTGCTCCGGTTGTTGATGGGGCCGACGACTACCGCCGCCCTCATCCGCAATTGGAAAATAAGGGCCCTCGAAGCGCCCTCCTGTTCCCCAGGTGACACCAATCCCGCCCGCCGCTGCGACCAGGTGAGGTAGATCACGCTTCGCTTGTTCGGAAATTGAACGCCCGCGCAGTAGTGGGCGTGGCCAATGTTAGGCAGATGGCGTCGATAACGACTGTGGGAAGCTTCATGGCCAGCATCGTTGTCATCGGCGGGTTCGATCGTGATTGTCCGATCCGAGCTTCGATCGACACTATGAACCGGCAGTCCCTTGGCTCGGGACTCCCTCCGACTACGGTGCGCACTCATAAGGTCGGTTGCTGCGAGTCGGCCACCTGATGTCTGCTTCTCCCCAACAGCGGCGCGGGAGCGGACATCGCGGCACTTCGCCTTCGGGCCAGGAATCGACTTGCCGACGCTATCGTCAACGGTCGCTAGCCGGGTTCAGCTGCCTTTGAATTCGAAGAGTCGCGAGACTGGATGTGCTCGCTTTTAGACTCACTTAAAAGACATCAGCATCTCAGGTAAGCAATATGCTGCCACTTTGTGCATCGAATGCTGACCGTTTGAGCATGCAATCAGTTTTCGCAGTTTGCGCGAAGCGGGAACCCTAAACTAGCATTGTCTGATGCCAATTTCGGCTGTCAAAGGGGTCTCTCATGCGAATTCCTATGCTATTTTCATTCGTTCTTTTAAGCGCCGCGACACTTCCTGCCCAAGCGAAGGAACTGCCGGAACACACCGTACTGGCATTCAACCTTGCCGCATGCCCCAAGCTTTGGAAGGAATACACTGCGGCCACGGGGAAAGTACCAGGGCTTATCTTCTGCGAGAAAGCAGGTCGTGGTCGAGGCCGATAGAAAGTTCATCAGGTTCAGTACTCACGGCAACTCATTCAACGCTGGGCGATGAACCCCAGCGTTGATCTTGCTTACTAATCGGTGGCCTTGAGCTTGCTGCGGTCGACGCAACGCTTAGCCCTAGCTGACAGATCAAGGCATCGGCACAGCACCACAAACTCACGGCAGACAAGTGTCCCCGATAGGCGCCTGGACTTTGTCGACGTGTCGAAACCTAACCCTTTACGATGGAGCGGGAATAAGAAGGGCCAAACAGTCGGCGCAGGATGCCGCGCCCAATGTCCGTTGTGGGTCATGAACGACAAAACTCAAAGTGAGCATAACGCGTCCGCTTTCGGGCGCATCGCGACCAGAGCGCTCCTTGGCCGTGCATGTTGGGCGCACCTGCCGACGATGATTCAAGCCCCCTAAATCGAGGGGCCGAATAAGCCGCGCGGCGATGAGTACGCGCCCTAGTTGGTATTTTTCCCGTCGAACTTGGCGCGCGCGCCCTCGATCTCGACGCGGTGATCGAAGGCCCATTTGCCGAGCGCCTCGACCGGCTTCGACAACCCTCGGCCGAGGTCGGTCAGTTCATAATCGACGCGCGGCGGGATAGTTGGGAATACGGTCCGGGTGACGAGGCCGTCCCGCTCGAGGCCACGCAGCGTCAGCGTCAGCATGCGTTGCGAGATGCCGCCCACCATGCGCTTGAGTTCGTTGAAGCGCAGCGGCCCGCCGCCGAGCATCATGATCACGAACACGCTCCATTTATCGCCGACCCGGGCCAGGATCGAGGCCACGCCGCGGCAGTCGCTGCTCTCGTGAGCGCTGGGCGGCAGGACGGGAACATTGATGTGCTCAGGTTTCAAAATGGTGCTCGGGTTTCAAAAATGTGCGTTCTTGCGGGGTTTTAGGACAGTCACTCATATAGCGCCAGTTACAAACCAATACCAAGGGTGACCCCATGAAACTTCTGCATATCGACTCCAGCGTCCTCGGCCCCCACTCCGTCAGCCGCCAGGTTTCCGCCGCCATCGTGGACCGGCTGCGCCAGTCCACCCCCGGGCTTGAGGTCAGCTATCGCGACCTGACGCTGACGCCGCTGGCGCATCTGTCGGGATCGCATCTCGCTGCCGGCCAGGGCGCCACGCCCGAGGCCTCGCTGCAGCCGGACATCGCCGCCGGCCAGGCCGTGCTGGAAGAGTTTTTGGCCGCCGACATCGTCGTACTCGGCGCGCCCATGTACAATTTCACGATTCCAAGCCAGCTCAAGGCCTGGATCGACCGTATCCTGGTGGCGGGCAAGACCTTCAAATACAGCGCAGCGGGCGTCGAAGGCCTGGCCGGCAACAAGCGCGTCATCGTCGCAATCTCGCGCGGCGGCTATTACGGCCCCGGCACGCCGGCCGCCGTCGGCGAGCATCTCGAAACCTATTTGCGCTGGGTGTTCGGCTTTATCGGCGTGACCAATCCCGAATTCATTTCCGCTGACGGGATCCAGGTCGGTCCCGAGCATCGCGAGAAAGCGGTCGCGGGCGCCTTGCAGGCCGCCAGTAATCTCAACGCAGCCTGATAAGAAACGCCTGCCGTTGCCGGATGGCAGCGGCAGGCGTTCGGCCATCGCAACCGATGAAGGAGGTTTCCATTCGAACGCGCTGACCGGATTCAGTTTTTTACCGAGCGCGCCCTACCCCCGATAGATCGGCGCACCACTCGGCGAAGCGGTCGCACCACCATCGACGAACAGTTCCTGTCCCTGGATATGCGCGGCGTCATCGGAGGCGAGGAACAGCACCGTCTTCGAAATATGATCGGGTTCGCCGATGCGGCCAAGGGGCGTGGCCGCGCCGATGCGCTTTTCAAAAGCCTTCTCGGCCTCGGGCGTCGCCACTGCGGCCCCCCAGATCGGGGTCCGGATCGCACCGGGCGAGACCACGTTGACGCGGATGTTGCGTGGCGACAGTTCGGACGCCATCACCCGCGCCATCGCGCGCACGCCGGCCTTGCTCGCCGCATAGGCAGAGTAACCGGGATTGCCGAGCACCGAGATCACCGAGCCGTTCAGGATGATGGAGGCGCCGTCGTTGAGATGCGGCACTGCCGCCTGCACGGTGAAGAACACCGCGGTGAGGTTGGTGCGGATCACTGCTTCAAACGCTGCCAGCGCCGTTCCGCCAACCGGCGTCCCGCCGGGGATCCCGGCATTGGCAAACACGATGTCGTATTTGCCGAATTTTTCCGCCCCCTGCCTGATCGCAGCTTCGGTGGCGGCGATGTCGGTGGCGTCGGCGACGATCGCGAGTGCGTTAGGTCCGAGTTCCCTGGCAGCCGCCTCCAGCGTCTCTTTATTACGCCCGGTGATGACGACCTTCGCCCCTTCCGCCACGAACAGCTTGGCCGTCGCCAGACCGATGCCGCTGTTTCCGCCAGTAATCAACGCCGTCTTGTTTGCCAGTCTCACGGAAGTCTCCAGTGGTTGCATTATTAAACTAAGTTGCTATCTAGGGCATCTGGTTTTATAATGCAACTACACAAGGCTGTGATCGCCCCCGGAGATGGCCATGGTGAAACGGACGAGTTTTGAAAACGACGATTGCCCGATCGCGCGATCGCTGGATGCGATCGGCGACTGGTGGTCGATGCTGATCATTCGCGAGGCGCTGTTCGGTAGCCGCCGCTTCGGCGAATTCCAGAAGAGCCTCGGGCTCGCCAAGAACATTCTCACCGTGCGGCTGCGCGCGCTGGTGGATCAAGGCATCCTGAAAATGGCTCCCGCCTCCGACGGCAGCGCCTATCAGGAGTATCTGCTGACGCCGAAGGGCCGCGGCGTATTCCCGGTCCTGGTCGCGTTGCGGCAATGGAGCGAGGAGTTCGACAACCACCCCGAAAAGATCGCCACCCTTCTGGTCGACAAGGAAAAGGGCCGGCCCGTGCGCAAGCTCGAACTCTATTCCCAGGATGGGCGGCTGCTGGGCGCGGGCGACACCGCCCTCAAACCGCGGCCGGGTTCAAAGGCTTCGACACGGCTCAGGGCGATTTCGGCCTGAGCGACGCGCCGTCTACGACAGCTTGCGCTTGCTCCGCAGCCGCAGCCGCTCGTCGGCTTCGAGTTGCGCCATCCTCAGCAGATGGCCGAGGACTTCAAGCCGGTGGCGCGCGGCGAGCTTTGTCAGTTCGGCAACGGTCTCCGCAATGAAGGCCACGGCCTCGTCGGGGCCGCCCTCCTCACCTGTTTCACCCGCCGCCGAGCGCCGATCTCTGCCCGAAGCTGTGCGCTTCCGACCGCCCCCTGCCTTGGTCAAATAACTTGCACCCAATTCAATATAGTATGGACAAGAAATAACCCCTTTGCGGGCGCAACTCTAGGGCGCAATTCGCAACTTTTTGGATAGAAAGTCGCATCCCAACGGCCCCTGCCCACAATCTGTCGATTTGACAGGCGCCGCCTCACCACCCATGTTCGGGTCGAAACGGCGGCCGCGAGTCTCGCGGAACCGGCCTTTATCTTTTCCCGTAAGCTATTGGAATGACATGAATATCGTCATTGTGGAGTCGCCGGCGAAAGCCAAGACGATCAACAAATATCTGGGCGCCTCCTATGAGGTTCTGGCCTCGTTCGGCCATGTTCGCGACCTCCCTGCCAAGAACGGATCGGTCGATCCGGAAGCCAATTTCCAGATGATCTGGGAAGTCGACCCCAAGGCGGCCGGCCGGCTCAACGATATCGCCAAGGCGCTAAAGGGCGCGGACCGCCTGATTCTCGCGACCGACCCTGATCGCGAGGGCGAAGCGATTTCCTGGCACGTGCTCGAAGTGCTGAAGGAAAAGCGCGCGATCAAGGACCACAAGATCGAGCGCGTGGTGTTCAACGCCATCACCAAGCAGGCGGTCACCGATGCGATGAAGTCGCCGCGCCAGATCGATGGCGCGCTGGTCGACGCCTATATGGCGCGCCGCGCGCTGGACTATCTGGTCGGCTTCACGCTGTCGCCGGTGCTGTGGCGCAAACTGCCGGGCGCGCGCTCGGCGGGCCGCGTCCAGTCCGTGGCGCTCAGGCTGGTCTGCGACCGCGAACTCGAAATCGAAAAGTTCGTCCCGCGCGAATACTGGTCGCTGGTGGCAACACTGACGACGCCGCGCGGCGACAGCTTCGAGGCGCGGCTGGTCGGCGCCGACGGCAAGAAGATCCAGCGCCTCGACATCGGCACCGGTGCGGAAGCCGAAGACCTCAAGAAGGCGATCGAGGCCGCCAACTTCACGGTCTCGACTGTCGAAGCGAAGCCCGCGCGCCGCAATCCGCAGGCGCCCTTCACCACCTCGACCTTGCAGCAGGAAGCCAGCCGCAAGCTCGGCTTTGCGCCCGCGCACACGATGCGGATCGCACAGCGGCTCTATGAAGGCATCGATATCGGCGGCGAGACCACCGGTCTCATTACCTATATGCGAACCGACGGCGTGCAGATCGATGGCTCCGCCATCACACAGGCCCGCAAGGTAATCGGCGAGGATTACGGCAACGCCTATGTGCCGGAGGCGCCGCGCCAGTACCAGACCAAGGCCAAGAACGCGCAGGAAGCGCATGAAGCGATCCGCCCGACGGATATGTCGCGTCGACCGGCCGAAATGCGCCGGCGTCTCGATACCGATCAGGCCAAGCTCTATGAGTTGATCTGGATCCGCACCATCGCGAGCCAGATGGAATCCGCCGAACTCGAACGCACTACGGTCGACATCGCAGCAAAAGCCGGCGCGCGCGTCCTCGACCTGCGCGCCTCGGGCCAGGTCGTGAAGTTCGACGGCTTCCTCGCGCTCTATCAGGAAGGCAAGGACGACGACGGCGACGACGAGGATTCGCGCCGCCTCCCCGCCATGAGCCAGGGCGAGGCGCTGAAGCGACAGGAACTCGCCGTCACCCAGCATTTCACCGAACCGCCGCCGCGCTTTTCCGAAGCGTCGCTGGTCAAGCGCATGGAAGAGCTCGGCATCGGCCGCCCTTCGACCTACGCGTCGATCCTGCAAGTGTTGAAAGACCGCGGCTACGTCAAGCTCGACAAGAAGCGGTTGCATGGCGAGGACAAGGGCCGCGTCGTGGTCGCGTTCCTGGAGAACTTCTTCGCGCGCTATGTCGAATACGATTTCACCGCCAATCTGGAAGAGCAGCTTGACCGCATTTCCAACAACGAGATCTCCTGGCAGGATGTGCTCAAGGAGTTCTGGGTCGGCTTTGCCGGCGCGGTCGCCGACATCAAGGACATTCGCGTCTCCGAAGTGCTCGACGTGCTCGATGATATGTTGGGCCCGCATATCTATCCGCCGCGCGCGGATGGCGGCGATGTCCGGCAGTGCCCGACCTGCGGCACTGGCAAGCTCAACCTGAAGGCCGGCAAGTTCGGCGCCTTTGTTGGCTGCTCCAACTATCCGGAATGTCGACACACGCGTCCGTTGGCCGCCGATGGCGAAGCGAGCGTCGACCGCGTGCTCGGCAAGGACCCGGAGACTGATCTCGACGTCACGGTGAAGGCGGGACGTTTTGGTCCCTACATCCAGCTCGGTGAACAGAAGGATTATGCCGAGGGCGAAAAGCCCCGGCGTGCCGGCATCCCCAAAAACATGTCGCCCGGCGATATGGAGCTGGAACTGGCCTTGAAGCTCTTGTCGTTGCCGCGCGAAATTGGAAAACATCCGGAAACCGGCGAGCCGATCACGGCCGGCATCGGCCGCTTCGGCCCGTTCGTGCGTCATGACAAGACCTATGCCAGCCTGGAAGCCGGCGACGAGGTGTTCGACATCGGCCTCAATCGCGCGGTGACGCTGATCGCAGAGAAGATCCTGAAGGGGCCGAGCGGCCGCCGCTTCGGCGCCGATCCCGGCAAGCCGATCGGCGAACATCCGAGCCTGGGTGGCGTCGCCGTCAAGAACGGCCGCTACGGCGCTTATGTCACCGCCGGCGGCGTCAATGCCACGATCCCGAGCGACAAGACGCCGGATACGATTACGCTCGCCGAAGCCATCGCCCTGATCGACGAACGCGTCGCCAAGGGCGGCGGCAAGCCGAAGCGCGGCGCGAAAAAGAAAGCTGCGCCGAAGAAGGTTGCCAAGGCGCCCGTTGACCCCGACGCGCCGAAGCCTGCCAAAAAGGCGGCGACGAAGAAGGCTGCCGCGAAACCTAAATCGGAAGCCGTCAGCAAGGCGCGCGCACCGGTGGCGGCGGCCGCCAAGACGTCGGCGGCGAAGCCGGCAGCAGCCCCCAAAACGCCTGCGAAGAAAAGCGCGGGCAAGGCCCGGGGATAAGTGAAGAGCAAACACGACAATGGCTTTCCGGCCCGGGACGCCATCGTCGCCTTCATCCGTGCGAATCCAGGCAAGATCGGCACCCGCGAGATCGCG
>JBOHIT010000157.1:0-13254 GCA_050726155.1 Bradyrhizobium sp. | reverse complement strand
TCACTTGTCGCCGCCGAAATAATCCGGCTTGCCGGTGGTCCAGGTCTCGCCCCAGAGCTGGCCGCCGCCGTCCACCGTCAGCGTTTCGCCGGTGACGAATTTGGCGGACGGACCGGCGAGGTAGACGCTGGCTTCCGCGATGTCCCAGGGCGAGCCCGCGCGCATCATCGGGTTCGAGCGCGGATAGGCCGCGCGGGCTTCCGGCGTGTAGACGTTCCAGCCTTCGGTCTCGATCGCGCCGGGCGCCACGCAATTGACGCGGATGTTCAACGGCGCCCATTCGACCGCGACCGCGCGGGACAATCCGATCACGCCGGACCGCGCCGCGATCGAATGCGCGATGCCGTAAAGGCCATGCGTCGTCACCACCACGATATTGACGATGCTGCCGGGATGCTTCCGGTCGCGCCAACGCTGGGCGGCCGCCTGCATCATGTACCAGGTGCCGTTCAGATTGGTATTGATGACCGTGTTCCAGCCCTTCACGGAAAAATCGATCGCGGCTTGCGGAAACTGCCCGCCGGCGCTGTTGACGAGACTATCGAGGCGGCCATGCGCGGCCCAGACGGCGTCGAGCAGCGCGCTGACCGCATCGGGCTCGCGGATGTCGGCGGTGTGGGCCGATGCCTTCAGGCCGCGGCCGCTCATTTCCGCCACCAGCGCATCGAGCTTGTCCTGATCGCGTCCGGCGACGGCGACATGGGCGCCCAACCGCGCAAACAGCCAGGCGATCGCCCGCCCGATGCCGCCGGCGCCGCCCGATACCAGCACGACCCGGTCCTTCAGCGCATCGGCCGCAAACATGGTCGGATGAACTGCAAGCTCCGCGTCGGTCATGCCGAGTTTTTCAGGCGTTGGATGATCATTCATTGGCGGTGCCGACCCTTGTTATGCGCAACAAGGTTCGTACATTACCGGCCTGACAACAACCACGAAAAGAACGAGTTTCAATGTCCGATCTTTCCGCCTTTCCAATCACAAAGCGCTGGCCCGCGAGACATCCCGAGCGGCTGCAGCTTTATTCGCTGCCGACGCCGAACGGCGTCAAGGTCTCGATCATGCTGGAAGAGATCGGGTTGCCCTATGAAGTGCATCTCGTCGACTTCAACAAGGACGACCAGAAGACGCCGGAATTCCTCTCGCTGAACCCGAACGGCAAGATCCCGGCGATCCTCGATCCCGATGGGCCCGGCGGCAAGCCGCTCGGCCTGTTCGAGTCCGGCGCGATCCTGCAATATCTCGCCGAGAAGACCGGCAAGCTGCTGCCTGCGGACGCTGCGCGGCGCTGGCAGACCATTCAATGGGTGCACTTCCAGATGGGCGGGATCGGGCCGATGTTCGGCCAGGTCGGTTTCTTCCACAAATTCGCCGGCAAGGACTTTCCCGACAAGCGGCCGCTCGAACGCTACGTCGCGGAGTCAACGCGCCTGCTCGGCGTGCTGGAGACCCACCTCAACGGCCGGCAATGGGTGATAGACGATGAATACACCATTGCCGATATTTCCATGCTGGGCTGGGTGCGCAACCTGATCGGCTTCTATGGCGCGCGCGAGCTCGTGGCGTTCGATAGCTTCAAACATGTGCCGGCATGGCTGGAACGCGGCCTTGCACGGCCTGCCGTGGAGCGCGGCCTGAATATTCCGAAGCGGCCCTAGAACCGCTTGAGCAGTTCGTACACGGTCGGATTATCAGCGCAGGCGCCGAAGCCGCATTCCAGCAGCGTCGAGATCACGTTGAGCGACGTCAGTCCGATCACGAGCCAGACGGCGGCCTGCGCGAACAGGCCGCCGGTCGGCGGCAATGCGGCGCCGTCGTCCTCGAACTGCTGGTCGAACAGCAGCACCGCCGCCAGCAGCACGATGGCGGCAACAAAGCCGATCAGGGCCCAGGTATAATAGTGATAGCCGAGCAAGGCTGAGCCGTAGCCCAGGTCTCCCGGCATGATGTGCAGCAGCACCTGCCGCGTCGAGGCGACCGCACCGGCAACCGCTGTCAGCAACGACAGCGCATAGTGGCTGGGGCGTGGGCCGAAGCGGATGTTCAAAATGGGCCCGATCGCCAGCATCGCGAACAAGATGCGCTGCAACAGGCACAGCGGGCAGGGCAGTTCGTGCAGCAACAATTGCGCCGCAAACGCCGCCGCCAGCACGAGCGCCACGGCGTAGAGACTGAGGGCATTCAGGGTGATGGCGCGGGTCTGGGTCATGCGCGGCTCAGAACGACAGTTTCAGCGCATAGGTCGCATGGTGCAGATAGGTCGCGACGCAGGCGATCATGACGCCGGCATAAAGGCCGAGCGCAAGCGCGCGTGAACCGCGCCAGGCGGCCAGCATCAAGAGGCTTGCTGCGAGGAACAGGAGGGTGAATTCCATGGGATGGTCCGGTTTGGAATGACAAGGCAGTCTATCGCAGATTCGAACGCAAATGACGCGACGGTGAAGTGGAAAAGGACAAAATTCATTGTCTGCCACCCCGCTCCATCGCATGATCCTCCTGTCCCAATTTGCTGCCCGAGCCCGCCATGACCGCAGAAGCCATCCGTCCTGCCGTCCATCGTCATCAACCCTGGTACAAGATCCTCTACGTCCAGGTGTTGATCGCCATCGTGCTCGGTGTCCTGATCGGGAAGTTTTTCCCCGATCTTGGCAAACACCTGAAACCGCTCGGTGACGGTTTCATCGCGCTGATCAAGATGATGATTGCGCCGGTGATTTTCTGCACCGTCGTGCACGGCATTTCCTCGATGGGCGATCTCAAGCGCGTCGGCCGCGTCGGCCTCAAATCTCTGATTTATTTCGAGGCCGTATCGACGGTGGCGCTGGCCATTGGGCTCCTGGTCGGCGAAGTGCTGCAGCCCGGCCGCGGGTTCAATATCGATCCGGCCACCATCGATGCGAAATCCGTCGCGACTTACGTCACGCAGGCCAAGGAGACCGGCGTCGTTGAACATTTGCTCGCGATCATTCCCGACAGCTATTTCAGCGCGCTCGCGCGTGGCGACCTGTTGCAGGTGCTGCTGGTCTCTATCCTGTCAGGCTTTGCCATCGCCTTTCTCGGCAAGACCGGCGAACCGATCGCGCATGCCGTCGATCAGGCCGCAAAAATGTTCTTCGGCATCATCCGGATGATCGTGCGCCTGGCGCCGCTCGGGGCATTCGGCGCGATGGCGTTTACGGTCGGCGCCTATGGTCTCGGCTCGCTGTGGAACCTGTTTGCGCTGATCGGCACCTTCTATCTGACCAGCGTGTTGTTCGTCCTGCTCGTTCTCGGCTCGATCGCGCGACTGTCCGGCTTCTCGATCATCCGCTTCATCGCCTATATCAAGGACGAGCTGCTGATCGTGCTCGGCACGTCGTCATCGGAGACGGTGTTGCCGCAGATGATCCAGAAGATGGAGCATCTTGGCGCGTCGCGCTCGGTGGTCGGGCTGGTCATCCCGACCGGCTACAGCTTCAATCTCGACGGCACCAACATCTACATGACGCTGGCGACCCTGTTCCTGGCCCAGGCGACCAATACCCACCTGACGATCTGGCAGGAGCTCGGCATTCTCGGCATCGCCATGATCACCTCGAAGGGCGCCTCCGGCGTGACCGGTGCCGGTTTCATTACGCTGGCGGCGACGTTGTCGATCGTGCCTGATATACCGATCCAGTCGATCGCGATTCTCGTTGGTATCGATAAGTTCATGAGCGAGTGTCGCGCCCTGACCAATCTGATCGGCAATGGTGTTGCCTGCGTCGTCATCAGCCTTTCGGAAGGCGAGCTCGACAAGGACAAGCTGCATCAGACGATGGCGCATCCGATCGAGCTCGGCGAGGCGCTTGAGCCCGGCGCGACGTAGCTGCGCGGGCTTGTGTAAAATGGCACTGTTTGAAATGGACCGAAAATGACCGCAACGATCTACGGTATCAAGAACTGCGACACCATGAAGAAGGCGCGCGCCTGGCTCGACGGCCACGGCGTCGCCTATGATTTTCACGACTACAAGATTGCGGGTATCGCCAAGGACAAGCTCAAGCAATGGTCCGACGAGCTCGGTTGGGAAACCCTGCTCAACCGCGCCGGCACCACCTTCCGCAAGCTGCCGGATAGCGACAAGGAAGCCCTGAACGAGCGCAAGGCGCTGGCGCTGATGCTGGCGCAGCCGTCGATGATCAAGCGTCCCGTGCTCGATCTTGGCGGCAAGTTGCTGGTCGGGTTCAAGCCGGATATTTACGCCAAGGAAGTGGCGTCGAAGGGCAAGCGCAAGGCTTAGTGGAGTTCAGAGCCTAGTCGAGTTCGACCACTGCGTGGTCGAGTTCAGTCCCGTCGTCCGGCGACACCCGGCTGGGCACGAAGTCGCGATCGATGATCGCCCGGACCTGGATCACGGGAACGGATTTGGGCCGCAGGCCCATCAGATTGCTGATCTTGAATCCGCCCTCGATGCTGATGCTCTTGTAGGAGCCGACGATCTGTTCGACGGCGTCGCCACGGCCGAATGGCAGCAGCAGCCGCTCATAGGATACGTCCTTGTTGTCGGCGTCCTGTACGGTTGAAATCGAATAGGTCGGCCGCCTGTGCTTCAGGCAGGTCCGATACAGCGCAACCACGCGGGAATATCGCTCGGGTCCAATCGCGTCATCGAGATAGCGGTTGGTTCGCTTGGCCGGATCGATGTGGTCATTGCCATAAGTCGCGGTCAAGCGCGCGCCTTCCTGGGTGATCAGGAACCGCGCGCCGTCGCCTTCGCCGGCAACGTCAAATCCCATCATGTCGGCCAGTTCATCGCCGACGCGGTTCGGTTGGAAATCATCGACAAGGGGAAGAGGCCCGTGCCTTGCCGCCGCGCGCAACCAAGCGTTCAGGAGTTCGCGCTGCTTGATCGACCTGACGACCGATGGATCGGCGCTTTCGAATTGCATCGGGCTAGCCGAACTCGAGCACGTCGCCGGACGGAATACGGCCGGGCGCGCGATGGAAGAGATCGCGGTCGATGATGGTCCGAACCTTCGGCACCGGCAGCTGGTCGCTGCCGCGCATCAGATTTTTGATCTCGAAGCCGCCGTCCTCGCTGATGGTCTTCAGCGATGCGACGATGTGAGTGACGTTGCCGGCGTCGGAAAACGGCAGCAGCAGGCGCTCATAGGCAACGATCCGCCCGTAAATGTCGTCGATGGTGGCGATGGTGTAGGCAGGCAGGCGGCGGACAATGCATTCGTGATAGACCGGCACCACGATCGGCGCGAGCCTTGCGCCAAGATATTCGTCGAGATAGCGGCCCTTGCCGGTATTGCCATAGGCGGTCGACATCCGCGTGCCGTCGCTTTCGATCGTCAGACGAGGCGGCGCCTGGTTGGTATCGACGGTAAAGAATACCAGGTCGGGAAGTTCATCCTCGATCCGCTCCGGTCGATATTCGTCCATGCGCGGCAGCGTCTGCTCGCGGGCAAAAAGCCGCAGCCAGGTGTTCAGCAAATCGCGCTGCTTGATCGATTTGACTACCGATGGGTCGGCGCTTGCGAAATCCACGGCCGCGATCCCTGCCTGCTGAATCGCGTAATGATCCGCCAGGGGCGGTAATATTCTATGAAACGGCCTGATTGCAGCAAAACACCGTTAACGGTGCCTTTCCGGTGCGCTGGTAGGGCGGGCAAAGCGCCGGGTGACGCGCCAATCGTCGCCTGCGCCATTCGACTAATGGCGGATTTGGAACCGGCACTGGCGTCGAACCGGGGCCGAGCTTTCCACCTTGCCTAATCCCTACTGTTGACGGCATATTCCGGCCCGGAGGCGGCAGGTCCGGGACGGTTTCCAAGACGTCCGGGAGAGCCTGTCCGAATAGGAAAAATTGGCCGCGCGCGAGGGGACTTCGCAAGCTCGGCTGATGGGGGAAGTTTGTTTGGCCGATGAGTTCATTCTCGAAACCCACGGATTGACCAAGGAATTCGCGGGTTTCTTCGCCGTTCGCGACGTCGCTCTCAAGGTGCGTCGCGGCAGTATTCATGCGTTGATCGGGCCTAACGGCGCCGGCAAGACGACGTGCTTCAACCTCCTGACCAAGTTTCTGAAGCCCTCGGCGGGCCAGATTCTGTACAAGGGGAAGGACATCACCGCGATGGCGCCGGCCGATGTGGCCCGCCTCGGGCTGGTGCGCTCATTCCAGATTTCGGCGGTGTTTCCGCATTTGACGGCGCTGGAGAATGTGCGGGTCGCGCTGCAGCGCCAGCACGGCTCTTCATTCGATTTCTGGCGCTCCAAGAGCGTGCTCGATCGCTTCAATAACCGCGCCCACGAGTTGCTGAACGACGTCGGTTTGAGCGAATTCTCGAACACGCCGGCGGTCGAGATGCCCTACGGGCGCAAGCGCGCACTCGAGATTGCGACGACGCTGGCGCTCGACCCGGAGATGATGCTGCTCGATGAGCCGATGGCCGGCATGGGCCATGAGGACATCGACAAGATCGCGGCGCTGATCAAGCGCATCTCGGCGAAGTACACCATTCTGATGGTTGAACATAATCTCTCCGTGGTGGCAAACCTGTCCGATATCATCACGGTGCTGACGCGCGGTCAGGTGCTGGCGGAAGGCAATTATGCCGAACTGTCCAAGGACGAGCGCGTCAAGGAAGCCTATTTGGGGGCCGGTCATGGCTGATACGAAAATGGCCGAAGCCACCACCAAGCAGGCCGGCACGCAGGTTCTCTCGGTTAAGGATCTGGAAGCCTGGTACGGCGAATCCCACATCCTTCACGGCATCAACTTCAATGTGAATGCCGGCGAGGTGGTCACGCTGCTCGGCCGCAACGGCGCCGGCAAGACCACGACGCTGAAATCGGTGATGGGGATCATCGGCAAGCGCACCGGTTCGATTCGCTTCAACAATGAAGACATCACGCGCACCTCGTCCGACAAGATCGCGCGGATGGGCGTTGCCTTCTGCCCGGAGGAGCGCGGCATCTTCGCGAGCCTCGACGTGCGCGAAAACCTGCTGCTGCCGCCGATCGTACGCCCGGGCGGTCTGTCGCTCGATCAGATCTTCGAACTTTTTCCAAACCTGAAGGAGCGGCTCAACAGCCAGGGCACCAAGCTTTCGGGCGGCGAACAGCAGATGCTGGCGATCGCCAGGATCCTGCGCACCGGCGCGCGCTTCCTGATGCTGGACGAGCCCACCGAAGGGCTTGCGCCTGTTATCATCCAGCAGATCGGTGCCACCATCGCGCGGCTGAAATCGGAAGGGTTCACCATTCTGCTGGTCGAGCAGAACTTCCGCTTCGCCTCGACGGTTGCCGACCGCTACTACATCGTCGAACACGGTAAAGTCATTGACGGGTTCGCGAATGCGGATCTGCAGGCCAACATGGACAAGCTCCACACCTATCTCGGCGTCTGACGGTTAAGATTACTGCAAGTAAAAATTCAGGGAGTGAATATGAAACAGCAAATTTCGGCCCTTCTGTTCGGCACCGCTTTGGCGCTGTCCGCGAGCGCGGCCATGGCGCAGGACAAGAACGTCAAGGTCGGCGTTCTCACCGACAATTCCGGCCTCTACTCCGACCTCGGCGGCGCCGGCTCGACGCTCGCCGCCCAGATGGCGATCGAGGATTCCGGGCTTGCGGCCAAAGGCTGGAAGGTCGACCTGATCTCTGCCGACCATCAGAACAAACCTGACATCGCGACGACTATCGCGCGCCAATGGATGGACGTCGAGAAGGTCGACATCTTCATGGACGTGCTGAACTCCGGCGTGGCGCTGGCGGTCAACAATCTCGTGAAGGAAAAGAACGCCATCATGATCAATACCGGCGCGGCGACGTCGGATCTCACCAACGCCCAGTGCTCGCCGAATACGATTCACTGGGTCTACGACACCTACATGCTGGCCAACAGTACCGGCCAGGCGCTGGTGAAGGCGGGCGGTGACACCTGGTACTTCCTGACCGCCGACTACGCGTTCGGGGCGGCACTGGAGCGCGACACCACCGCGGTCGTCGTGAAGGCGGGCGGCAAGGTGCTCGGCACCGTCAAGCATCCCCTGAACTCGTCGGATTTCTCCTCGTTCCTGCTGCAGGCACAGGCCTCCAAAGCCAAGATCGTCGGCATGGCCAATGCCGGCGGCGACACCACCAATACGATTAAGCAGGCGTCGGAATTCGGCATCGTCGCGGGCGGCCAGAAGCTTGCCGGTCTCTTGCTGTTCATCACCGACGTTCACTCGCTTGGGCTGAAGGTGGCGCAGGGCCTGAGTTTCACGGAAACCTTCTATTGGGACCTCAATGATGGGACCCGCGCGTTCTCCAAGCGCTTCTCCGAGCGCATGAAGAACAAGGCGCAGCCGTCGATGGTTCAGGCCGGCGTCTATTCGGGGCTGATCCATTACTTCAAAACGCTCGAGGCGATGGGCGGCAATCCGCATGATGGCATCAAGGTCGTCGACAAGATGAAGTCGTTGCCGACCGACGATGCCTTGTTCGGCAAGGGCTCGATCCGCGTCGACGGCCGCAAGATTCATCCGGCCTACCTGTTCGAGGTCAAGAAGCCCGAGGAATCCAAGGGCCCGTGGGACTATTACAAGCTGATCGGCACTACCCCGGGCGACCAAGCTTTTCGGCCGCTTTCGGAAAGTGCCTGTTCGCTGGTAAAGAAGTAGCAACAATCGCCCGTCGGCATCGTGCCGGCGGGCTTGCCTTCGCGTCACCGCGCGAAACCGCGTCATCACGAGACCGAGTGCCAAACCGATGCAAGCTCTCTACGCACAATTGTTGGTGGGACTGATCAACGGCTCGTTCTACGCGCTGCTCAGTCTCGGGCTGGCCGTGATCTTCGGCATGCTCAACATCATCAATTTCGCCCATGGCGCGCTCTACATGATGGGCGCGTTCTGCGCTTACTTCCTGTTGAACCTCACCGGCCTCGGCTATTGGCCGGCGCTGATCATCGCGCCCATCGTGGTCGGCATCTTCGGCATGATCCTGGAGCGGACCATGCTGCAGTGGCTTGCCGGGCTCGACCATCTCTACGGGCTGCTGCTGACCTTCGGTATCGCGCTGATCGTGCAGGGCGTGTTCCAGAATTATTTCGGCTCCTCGGGTCTGCCCTATGCGATCCCGGATGAACTGAAGGGCGGCATGAATCTCGGCTTCATGTTCCTTCCGATCTATCGCGGCTGGGTTGTCGTGTTCTCGCTCATCGTCTGCATCGCCACCTGGTACCTGATCGAAAAGACCCGGCTTGGCGCTTATCTGCGTGCCGCGACCGAAAATCCGACGCTGGTGCGTGCCTTCGGCATCAACGTGCCTCGGATGATCACGCTGACCTACGGGCTCGGCGTCGGTCTGGCGGCGCTGGCCGGTGTGCTGTCGGCCCCGATCAACCAGGTTCGGCCGCTGATGGGCGCCGACCTGATCATCGTCGTGTTCGCGGTGGTGGTGATCGGCGGCATGGGGTCGATCATGGGATCGATCATCACCGGCTTTGCGCTCGGCGTGATCGAGGGACTAACCAAATACTTTTATCCCGAGGCTTCAAACACCGTGGTATTCGTCCTGATGGTGCTGGTGTTGCTGGTGAAGCCAACGGGACTGACCGGACGGGCGGCCTGACATGAGCGCATTGACTGACGACACCCTGCCGGCAAGCCCGCGCGCCGTGCGCGACGAGATGATCGTTTTCGTGATCATGGCGGGGCTGCTGGCCATCGTGCCCCTCACCGGCATCTACCCGTTCTTTGTGATGCAGGCGCTGTGCTTTGCGCTACTCGCCTGCGCCTTCAATCTGCTGATCGGCTACGGCGGCCTGCTGTCGTTCGGCCACGCGATGTTTCTGGGGACCGCGGGTTACTTCACCGCCCATGCGCTGAAGGTCTGGGGGCTGTCGCCGGAACTCGGGATTCTCGTCGGCACGGTGGGGGCGGCTGGACTTGGCGTGATCACCGGTCTCGTCGCGATCCGCCGCCAGGGCATCTACTTCTCGATGATCACGCTCGCGCTGTCGCAGTTGCTGTATTTCATCTATCTGCAGACGCCGTTTACCCATGGCGAAGACGGTATCCAGGGCATTCCGCAGGGCTATCTGTTCGGAGTCTTCAATCTCGCCAAGCCGACTGTGCTTTATTATGTCGTTCTGGCCGGCTTCCTTGGCGGCTTCCTCCTGATCTACCGCACCATCAACTCACCGTTCGGCGAAGTTTTGAAAGCGATCCGCGAGAACGAGCCGCGCGCGATCTCGCTGGGCTACAAGACCGATCAGTACAAGCTCCTGGCCTTCATCCTGTCGGGAACGCTGGCCGGCTTTGCCGGGTCGCTGAAAGTGTTCGTGGCGCAGAACGCCTCGCTCACCGACGTGCACTGGACGATGTCGGGCGAAGTTGTGCTGATGACGCTGGTCGGCGGCCTCGGAACGGTATTCGGCCCGGTGGTCGGCGCCTTCGTGATCATCGCCATGCAGCAATATCTGGCCGGTTTCGGCCAGTGGGTGACGGTGATCCAGGGCGTCATCTTCGTCGCCTGCGTGTTGACCTTCCGCCGCGGCCTGATCGGCGAGATCGCGCATTTCTTCCGCCGTTCGCTGTAAGCGGGCGTTTTTCGGCGGATTTTGGCCCCACAAAGCAGGGGATGACCGGGTTCCCGTGGGCTTGGCGTGGCGCGCTTTCCCTGTGAATGGTCTATGACAGTTTTGTGACGGGCCGCCTCAGGCGGCCGTTCCAGAACGATGGAAAGACCTCATGCTGCGCTTGTTTCGCTATTTCCTGCCCAAGGAAGAGCGGTTTTTCGACCTGTTTGCCCGCCATTCCCAGACCGTCGTGCAGGGTGCGCTGGCGCTGCAGGACATGCTGCGTGGCGGCGACGAGACGCCGGTGTTCTGCCAGCGCGTCAACCAGTTCGAAAACGACGCCGATAACATCACGCGCGAAGTGCTGACCGCGGTGCGCCGCACCTTCATTACCCCGTTCGACCGCGGCGACATCAAGAACCTGATCACGGCGATGGACGACGCCATCGACCAGATGCAGCAGACCGCCAAGGCCGTCATCCTGTTCGAGGTCCGCACCTTCGAACCGCCGATGCGGGAAATGGGAACGCTGATTGTCGAATGCGCCAACCTCGTCGGCCGCGCTCTGCCGCTAATGCAGGCGATTGGCGACAACGTCGCGATGCTGACGGCGATCACCGAGGAGATCGGCAAGCTCGAAGGCCGCATCGACGATCTCCACGATATCGGACTGAAGGAACTGTTCCTCAAGCACCGCACCGCCAACACGATGGATTTCGTGGTCGGCGCCGAGATCTACAAGCATCTCGAGAAGGTGTCGGACCGCTTCGACGACGTCGCCAACGAGATCAACTCCATCGTGATCGAACAGGTATAGGGTAGGGATCATCAGGTGGACGCCACGCTTGGTCTTCCGATTCTGGCGATCCTGATTGGGGTCGCGCTGCTGTTCGACTTCCTCAACGGGTTGCACGATGCGGCGAATTCGATCGCCACCATCGTGTCGACGCGGGTGCTGCGTCCGCAATATGCGGTGCTGTGGGCAGCCTTCTTCAATTTCATCGCCTTCCTGGTGTTTGGGCTTCACGTCGCCAACACCATCGGCACCGGCATCATCGATCCGAGCGTGGTCGATCCGACCGTGATCTTTGCGGCGCTGGTCGGCGCCATCGTCTGGAATTTGATCACCTGGGCACTCGGCATTCCCTCCTCATCCTCACACGCGCTGATCGGCGGGCTGGTCGGTGCGGGCGTGGCGAAGGCGGGGCTTTCGGCCGCGGTCTGGACCGGTCTCACCAAGACATTGCTGGCGATCGTGCTGTCGCCGCTGGTCGGATTCCTGCTGGCATTGGTGCTGGTCGCGATCGTGTCCTGGCTGTCGGTGCGCTCGACGCCGTTCGCGGTCGATCGCGCCTTCCGCATCCTGCAATTCGTCTCGGCCTCGCTCTATTCCCTCGGCCATGGCGGCAATGACGCCCAGAAGACCATGGGCATCATCGCCGTGCTGCTGTATTCGCAGGGCCATCTCGGCAGCACCTTCTCGATCCCGTTCTGGGTGGTGCTGTCCTGCCAGGCGGCCATGGGGCTGGGCACGCTGATGGGCGGCTGGCGGATCGTCCGAACCATGGGACTGCGGATCACCAAGCTGACGCCGATGCAGGGATTTTGCGCGGAAACCGGCGGGGCGGCGACGCTGTTTATGGCCACCTGGCTCGGGGTTCCCGTCTCCACCACCCACACCATCACCGGCGCCATTGTCGGCGTCGGCGCCGCGCGGCGGGTGTCCGCCGTGCGCTGGAACGTCGCCAGTTCGATCGTCTATGCCTGGGTCATCACCATCCCGGCCTCCGCAATCGTGGCCGCGGCGACCTATTGGGCGGTGGTGTTGCTGCGGTAAAGCGTTTTCAAGCGAAGTGGACGCCGGTTCGCACCAAGAAAACGCGTCAAATCAAGAATCGAGAGGCCGTTCCGATTCGTCGGAACGGCCTCGCGTCAGGTCACCAGCTTAAGGCCGACAATGCCGGCCACGATCAGTCCAATGCTGGCCAGACTGGCCGCGGTGGCGGGTTCGCCGAACAGCGCGATGCCGAGGATTGCGGTGCCGACCGCGCCGATCCCGGTCCATACCGCATAGGCCGTTCCGATCGGCAGCGTTTTCAGCGCCAGGCCAAGCAAGAGGATGCTTCCGGCCATGGCGGCCAGCGTCAGCACCGACGGCACCAGCCGCGTGAAACCTTCGGTATATTTCAGGCCGATGGCCCAGCCGATTTCGAGGAGCCCCGCGGTGAACAACACAGCCCAGGCCATGACAAACCCTCCAGACAAGGCAGGGTCGTCCCCGCGGATGATATGGATCGGAAGGTCGTCCTTCCCCGCTGGATATGGGGCTTGCATCCACTGTCGGCAATTGCCAATTCGCCCTTGATTGCGCCCGTTTTCCCTGCCAAACGCTCGATTCATGTCCGACATTGCCGCTTCAGCCGAATCGCCGTCCCGGTCGCCGCTTTCTGATGAAGTGGCGCGGCGGCGGACCTTTGCCATCATTTCGCATCCCGACGCCGGCAAGACCACGCTGACCGAAAAGCTGCTGCTGTTCGGCGGCGCCATCAATCTCGCGGGGCAAGTCAGGGCCAAGGGCGAACGTCGCAGCACCCTTTCCGACTGGATGAAGATCGAGCGCGACCGCGGCATCTCGGTCGTCACCTCGGTGATGACCTTCGAGTTCGACGGCCTCGTGTTCAACCTGCTGGATACGCCGGGCCATGAAGACTTCTCCGAGG
>JBOHIT010000156.1:0-9536 GCA_050726155.1 Bradyrhizobium sp. | reverse complement strand
ATCTTCTTCCGTCCGCAAGGTTTCTTCGGGCGGATGGTCGAGAGGACATGATGATGCGCGGATGGCGTTCGCTGCTGCCGATCCTCGTCTTCACCGCGCTCTATGCCGTGGTGTCGCTGAGCGTGACCAATTCCTATTACCAGCTGGTGATGACGCTGGTCCCGGTCTGGGCGATCTTCGGCCTGTCGTGGAACCTGCTCAGCGGTTACACTGGGTTGATCTCATTCGGTCACGCCGCCTTCTTCGGCGTCGGCGCCTATGCGGTCGCGCTCGGCCAGATCTATTTCGATCTGTCGCCCTGGGTGACGATCCCGATCGCGGCCGTTCTTGGCGGTATCGCGGGACTATTGATCGGCTTCCCGACGTTCCGCCTGCAGGGGCATTATTTTGCGCTGGCGATGCTCGCCTACCCGCTGGCCATACTCTACGTCTTCGAATGGCTCGGCCTTCAGGAAGTCACGCTGCCGATCAAGCGCGACAATCCGATCGCCTATATGCAATTTTCCGATCACCGTCTCTACACGCTGGTGGCGCTGGCGATGATGCTCGGCACCATCCTGCTGACACGGGCGATCGAACGGTCGCGCTTCGGCATGGCGCTGCTTGCAATCAAGCAGAATGAGGCCGCCGCGGAAGCCGCCGGGATCAACACGCTGGCCTGGAAGCTCCGCGCCGTAACACTCAGTGGTGCTATCGCCGGCGCGGTCGGCGGATTTTACGCGGTCGTGCTGCTGGTGGTGACGCCGCAATCGGTGTTCGGCATGCTGGTGTCGGCGCAGGCGCTGACTGTCGCCATGTTCGGCGGTGTCGGTACGGTCTGGGGACCGGTGATCGGATCGGTTATCCTGATCCCGTTGGCGGAGACGCTCAACGCCGAAGCGGGCTCGCGCTTTCCCGGCATTCAGGGCGTCATTTACGGCCTCGCGATCATCTGCGTCATCCTGCTCGCGCCGGAGGGCCTGTTCTGGAAGGTCCGCGATTTTCTGCGCAAGCGGTCGGCGCCGCCCGCTGCGGCGAAACCGAGCGCGGCGGATGTCGCGGTCGTAATTCCCGTCCCCGCCGCTCCGGCACCACCGCGTGCCAAACGATCGGTTGGAACCGGCGACGTTGTCCTCGAAGTACGCAACCTGTCGCGTTCGTTTGGCGGGTTGAAAGCCGTGCAGGATGTCAGCTTCAAGCTGCGGCAAAACGAAATCCTCGGGATCATCGGCCCGAACGGCGCCGGTAAAACCACGCTGTTCAACCTGCTGAACGGATTTTTGCGGCCCGGCACCGGCGAAATCTTGCTAGACGGCCGCGAGATGTCCGGCCGCAAGCCGCATGAGCTCTGCGAGGCCGGCATCGGCCGTACCTTCCAGATCATGCGGCCGTTCCTGCGCATGTCGATCTCGGACAATGTCGTGGTAGGCGCCTATGTCCGCGCGAAGACCGATGCCGAGGCACGGCAACTGGCTGATGATGCGATTGCCCGCGTCGGTCTCTCCGATATCGCCGATCGTATCGCCGGCGAACTCACAACCAAGGAGTTGCGGCTGATGGAGCTCGCCCGCGCGCTGGCCGGACAGCCACGCATCCTGCTGCTCGACGAAACATTGGCCGGACTCGGGCACGATGAGGCCAACGAGGTGGTGGCCGTCATTCAGCGGCTCGCCCGCGACGGCATGACGATCGCTATCATCGAACACACGATGCAGGCCATGGTCCGCCTGGTCGACAGTTTCCTGGTGCTCGACCACGGCGCCGTGATCGTCGAGGGCGAACCGGAGGCCGTCACCCGCGACAGCCGCGTCATCGAGGCCTATCTCGGCAAAAAATGGATGGCCCATGCTCCGCATTGAAGGGCTGACCGCCGGTTACTCCGCGATTCCCGTGCTGAACGGAGTCTCGATCAAGGTCGAGGAAGGCCAGTTCGTCGCCATCGTCGGGCCCAACGGCGCCGGCAAAACCACCTTGTTCAAGACGATTTCCGGCATCGTGCGCCCGACCGCAGGGACGATCACGTTCGGGGATCACGACCTGCTCTCGATCCGACCCGCGCAACGCGCGCATCTCGGCATCGCCCATGTCCCCGAAGGCCGACAGGTGTTTCCATCGCTGACGGTGATGGAGAACCTTGAAATGGGTGCGATGACCGAGGCTGGCCAGCGCGACTGGAAGCAGAACATCGAGCGCATCTTCGAATGGCTGCCGATCCTGGCCGAGCGCCGCGGCCAGTTCGCGGGCACGCTATCGGGTGGACAGCAGCAGATGCTGGCGATCGGCCGCGGGCTCGCGGGCTCGCCCAAGCTCCTGATGCTGGATGAGCCCTCGATGGGTCTCGCGCCCACCATCGCAGATTTCATCTTCGAACGGCTGATCGAAATTCGCCGGCAATCGAATCTCACAATTCTGCTGGTCGAACAGCGCGTGGCGGAGGCGCTTGAATCCGCCGATCACGGCTACGTTCTCGAAGCCGGTCGCGTCGCACTCGAAGGCAACAACCAAACCTTGCGGGCGGACGACCGCATCCGCAAGGCCTATCTCGGCATGTAATCAACAACCATCAAATAACACCATTGGGAGAGCGAAAATGGGCAAGGGCAATATTAAGGACAATGTCTCAAAGACGGCGCTGACGCGGCGAACCGTACTCTCGGGTGCCGCCGCCATCGGCCTGTCGACGGTGGCGCGCGCCCAGCAGCCAGCCGAGGTCAAGGTCGGCCTGATCGTGCCGCTGTCGGGGATCTACACGCGCCCCGGCCAGGTGATGAAGATGGGCGCCGAGATGGGCATCGAGCACATCAACGCGCAAGGCGGCATCAAATCGCTCGGCGGCGCCAAGATGAAGCTCGTCGTGATCGATTGCGGCGACACCACGGAAAAGGCCAAGAACGCGGCACAGCGCATGGTCGCGCAGGAGACCGATCTGGTTGCGGCGACCGGCTCCTATCTAAGCTCCTTTACGCTGGCCGTGACCGAAGTTACCGAGCGCGCCGAGTTGCCTGTCCTGACGCTATCCTATTCGGACCTGCTGACCGAGCGCGGTTTCAAATTCATCTTCCAGACCGCGGCGCCCGCCAGCGTGCAATCCCAACTCGGCTTGCCCGAACTGATGAAGCTAGCCGAGACCGCTTCGGGCAAGCGCCCGAAAACCGTGGCAATGCTGATGGACAATACGGCAACGTCGGTTGCGACCGCCAAAGCGCTGAAGGAGAAACTGCTCGCGCAGGAGGGCCTTCAGCTCGTGGTCGAGGAAGTCTGGACGCCGCCGCTCTCTGACGCCACGCCGCTAATCCAGAAAGTCAGGTCGGCGAGACCGGACCTGCTGCTGTTCATGCCGAACGCGGTCTCCGACGCCAAGCTCGGCCTGGAGAAGATCAACGAGTTCGGCCTCGGACAGGGCAAGATTCCAACCGTGTCCTTCAGCATCACTATCGCCGAGCCGGATATGCTGCAAAGCGTCACGCCGGAAGTCGTCCAGGGCATCATGACCATCGTCGCCAACTGGGGCTGCAAGGGACATGAGGACATCATCGCCGAACTCAAGGCCAAGTACAAAGAGCCTTGGGCAACGCAGAACGTGATCTCGACCTATGGCGACATGTGGCTGATGAAGGCCGCACTTGAAAAGGCCGGCAAGGCCAACCGCCTCGCCGTCGCCGACGCTTTCCGCACCATGGATGGCGGGCCTGCGAAATTCTATCCCGGCGGCCAGCTGAAGTTCGACGAAAAGGGCCGGCGCGTCGGCGCCGGCGTCGTGATCGTGCAGTGGCAGAACGGGGTGCCTGTCACCGTGTACCCGTCCGATCTTGCGCAGTCGTCACCATTCTGGCCGAAGAAGTCCTGACCGTAACGTCGTCTCAAACATTTCAGGGAGGAATTGTCATGACAAAAATTACCCAGGCCGCATTGACGCGGCGCAGCCTGCTTGCCGGCGCATCCGCTGGTCTGATCGCTACGCGCGCGTGGGCTCAACAACCGTCCGAAGTGAAGGTCGGACTGTTGGTACCAATCTCGGGCCTCTACGCGCGCCCGGGTGCGGTGATGCGCCACGGCGCCGAGATGGGTGTGGAACACATCAATGCGCAGGGCGGCATCAAGTCGCTCGGCGGCGCCAAGCTCAAGTTGGTCGTGCTCGATTCCGGCGATACCACCGAGAAAGCCAAGAACGCGGCGCAGCGGATGGTCGCCCAGGAACCCGATCTGGTGGCGGCGAGCGGCTCCTACTTAAGTTCATTCACGCTTGCGGTCACGGAGGTGACGGAGCGGGCCAACCTTCCGGTCCTCACCCTCTCCTACTCCGACCTGATTACCGATCGCGGCTTCAAATACGTATTTCAAACGTCAGCCACGGCGGGGTCGCAGGCAAAGCAGGCCTTGCCGCAGATCGTCAAGCTGGCAGAAACGGCTGCGGGCAAGAAGCCCAAGACAGTTGCGATCATCACCGACAACACCGCAGCATCGGTCTCCTCGGCAAAGGCGATGCGCGACGGGCTGCTGGCAGAAAACGGACTGCAGTTGATCGTCGATGAAACGTTCACGCCGCCGCTCGCCGACGCCACTCCGCTGGTTCAAAAAATCCGGTCGGCGAAACCGGACCTGCTGTTCTTCCTGCCGACCGTGATTTCTGACGCCAAGCTGCTGCTCGAAAAGATGAACGAGTTCGGCCTTGGGCAAGGCAAGATTCCAACCATCTCGTTCGGCATCGCCATCGCCGAGCCCGACATGCTGCAGACCGTCAGCCCGGAATTGCTGCAGGGCCTGCTCACCTGTGTTGCCAGCTGGGGCGCCAAGGGGCACGAGACGCTGATCGCCGAGTTGAAGACGAAGTACAAGGAGCCCTGGATGACGCAGAACGCGATCTCCACCTATGGCGACATGTGGGTGATCAAGGACGCGCTTGAGAAGGCCGGCAAAGCTGACCGCGTCGCGGTCGCCGACGCGCTGCGCTCGATGGATGCCGGTCCGTCGAAATATTACCCGCTCGGCGAAATCAAATTTGACGAAAAGGGCCGCCGTGTCGGCGCCGGCATGACCATCGTGCAATGGCAGGCCGGCATACCGGTCACGGTATTCCCGCCACAGCTTGCACTTTCCCAGCCGTTCTGGCCGAAAAACTGAGGATTGGATACCGATATGGACAAGGCGACATACGATCGAGGGCTCCAGATCCGCAAGGGTGTGCTGGGCAGCGAGTTCGTCGACAAGGCGATCGCATCGGCTGACGACTTCAACCGGCCGATGCAGGATCTCACGACCGAATATTGCTGGGGCTATGTCTGGGGCCGCGATGGCCTGACGCACAAGACCCGCAGCTTCCTCAACCTGGCGATGTTGTGCGCGCTCAACCGGCCGCAGGAACTCAAGACCCATGTGCGAGGCGCACTGACCAACGGCGCCACGCGCGAGGAAATACGCGAGGTATTCATGCAGGTCGCGATCTATTGCGGCGTTCCGGCCGGTGTGGACGCTTTCCGCAATGCCAAGGAAGTATTTGCCGAACTGGACAAGAAGTAACCGGAGATCATAACGCGATGTTGAAGGGCAAATGGGCTCTCGTGACCGGGGCGACGGCGGGCCTGGGCCTGGCTGTGGCCGAAAGCCTGGCCAGCGCGGGAGCCAACATTGTCCTGCACGATCTGATCGAACCGGCACGGGCGCGCGACCGTCTGCGCGCGCAATGCGGCGTTGAGGCGCTCAGCATCGCGGCCGACCTTTCGCAACGCGCCGCCATTGAAGCTGTCATGGCCGAGCTGCTTGGCCGCATCGGCGCGGTCGATATCCTGGTGAACAATGCGGTGGTTCGGCATTTTTCACCGGTCGAGCACTTCCCGCCGGACCGATGGGACGAAGCCCTCGCCGTCAACCTGTCCGCCCCTTTTCATCTGATCCGCCTCGCATTGCCCGGAATGAAAGAGCGACACTGGGGCCGCATCATCAACATGGCCTCGATCTATTCGAGCCGCGCCGTCGCTGATCGTATCGACTACGTGACCACCAAGACTGCCATTGTCGGCATGACCCGTGCGGTCGCGATTGAGACTACCAAGAGCGGAATCACCTGCAACGCACTGTGTCCTGGCACGCTGCCGACGCCGGCCATTCAGGGGAAAATTGCATCGATTGCGGCCAGCGAAGGCCGCAGCGTCGACGAGACGACCAGCGACTACCTGGCGACGCGCCAGCCGACCGGCCGGTTTGTCGCCCTGGAAGCTGTCGGTGCCATGGCTGCCTTCCTCTGCAGTCCGGCGGCGCAGGACATCACGGGAGCCACCCTGCCGATCGATGGGGGCTGGTCCATCGCATGAGTGCAAATAACCGATCCCGACGGGAGAAACACCGCGGCCGAGATTGCGAAGATGATGATTCTGCCCGTAAATCGCTATTGAACCTGATGCCGGTGCGAAGGCGGTAGACAATGGACAAACGCGGTGAACTGCAATCCACGCTCCGGATCGAGGACGTTCCAACCGTCCGCTCGATGGTCGCGCAGAAGCTGCGCGAGGCGATCATGTCCGGAAAGCTGAAACCCGGTCAGCGCCTGGTCGAGCGGGAGCTTTGCGAGATGACGGGCGTGAGCCGGCCGTCCATTCGCGAAGCGTTGCGGCTGCTGGAAGCCGACGGTCTCGTCAATACGGTCCCGCATCGCGGCCCGGTCGTCAGCACCATCAGCCTTGAGGAAGCAAAGCAGCTGTACGCGGCCCGCGCCGTCCTCGAAGGATTTGCCGGCCGGGAATGCGCGCGCCTGCACGACCCCGCCGTCGTTCGCCGGATCGGGGACGCGCTTGCCAAGCTGAAAGCGGCGTTCGCCGATTCCGACTTGATAACGGCCCTCGAAGCCAAGACCGAGTTTTATGCGGCGCTGATCGGCGGCTGCCAGAATACCTTCATTGAGCGCATGCTCAAGCCGTTGCACGACCGGATCACCCTGTTGCGCATCACCTCGATGTCGCAGCCGAAGCGGATCAACAAGAGCCTGCGCGAAGTCACCGCGATCTGGCGCGCGATTCAGAGTGGCGACCCTGACCTCGCCGAGCAGTGCTGCGTCGATCACATCAAGGCGGCGGCGGTGGCCGCGCTCAGCATGATCGAACGATCAACCGCGTCAAACGAGAAGATTCCCGCAGAGGAATAACCATCATCAACAGGCCAAAAGGCCATTAGGAAGCCGCCATGAAATTTACACGAGTTCTGCTGGCGCTGTTGTTGTCGCCGATGCTGCCGGCCTTCGCACAGGATTTTCCGAGCCGGCCGATCACGATGGTCGTTCCGTTCTCGGCCGGTGGGCCCGGCGACGTGATTGCGCGGCTGCTCGGAACATCAATGAGCGCCACGCTGAAACAGTCGATCGTGATCGAAAACGTCGTCGGCGCCGGCGGCACCCTCGGCACCAACCGCGTCGCCAGGGCCGCGCCTGATGGCTACACCTTGCTGCTGATGCACGTCGGTCAGGCGACTGCGCCCGCCCTCTACGCAAAATTGCCGTTCGATCCGATCGGCGATTTCGCACCGATCGGCCTCGTCACCGATGTGCCGATGATCCTGGTGGCGCGCGCGAATTTTCCCGCCAAGGACCTGAACGAACTGGTCGCCTATGTGCGGGCCCAGGGCGACAAGGTGACCTATGGCAATGTCGGGCTCGGCTCCGCGTCGCATCTGTGCGGACTGATGTTCATGAGCGCCATCGACGCCAAACTGACCCCGATCTATTACAAGGGCGGCGGACCCGCGCTCAACGACATCATCGCCGGTCACATCGACGTCTATTGCGATCCGGCGACCGGACCGACGCCGTATATCCAGGCCGGCACCATCCCGGGATTTGCGATCACCAGCAAGAAACGCGTATCGACCTTGCCTAACCTGCCGACCTCGGCGGAAGCCGGCGTGCCGGCGTTTGACGTCACGACCTGGTACGGCCTGTACGCGCCGCGCCACACGCCGAAACCGATCGTGGATGCGCTCGTTGAAGCGCTGCAGAAGGCCCTCAAGGATCCCGCTTTGGTCACCCGGTTCGCCGAGCTCAGCATGAGCCCGGTGGAGCCGGAACGCGCGACACCCGCAGCGCTCGACGCCTTCCTGAGGTCGGAAACCGACAAATGGTCACGCATCATCAAGCAAGCCGGTATCGAGCCCCAATGAGGGAGGTTCGAACGCTGGGCAAAAGACGCCCACAGCGCTTCGCGCCCAGTCCGACGGCTATGCTGTTAAGTTCTTGAAAAGCTTGGTGGGCGCACCAGGGCTCGAACCTGGGACCCGATGATTAAGAGTCATCTGCTCTACCAACTGAGCTATGCGCCCGGACTTGGTCCGGAAAAGCCTTCACAAGAGGGCGTCGTTTAGCAAAGCGACTCGGCGATGTCCAGCAAAGCCGGGGTAGTTTTCCCGGCCTTTGGCGGGGGCCCGCCAAGGCAAAAAGCCACTGGATTCCAGCGGCTTCCGCCCGTGTCCGGGATCGCCCCGGGAAATGCGCGCTCAGAGCCGCTCGGGGCCCCCCTGGTCCGGGGCGCGATCGCGGTCGTCCCGGTCATAGCGGTTGCGATCATAGCTGCGTTCCCGGCCGCCATCGTCGCGATCCCGCTCAAAACGCTCCATCCGGCGCTGCCGCCAGCCGCCCTCGTCGCGGCCGCCGAACCGGCGATCCATCCCGGTGAGCACGGCAAGGCGGCGCTTCTGGCCGTCATCCAGCGTCTTGTAGAGCGGATCGGCCGCATCGGCGATCTTCTTCATCGCGGCCGCCGAACCCGCCATGTTATCGGCGCGCTCGCGCAGGCGCGCCACCGGATCGTCCGGCTTCTGCGCACCGGGATCACCCTGCCCCTGCGGCGCGTTCATCCGCGCGTTGGCGCGATCGATCCGCAGCTTTGCAAACTCCCGCACCGCGGTTTCCACCGCAGGCCACAGCTTTTCCTGGTCGGCGGTCAGCTTGAGCCCGGCATGAACGGCTGCGATCCGCGCATCGGCAAACGCCGCCCGGTCTTCCGGGTTCATCCGCATATGGCCGTAGCTCCAATGACGGTGCTGCGCGTAAACCGCGGTCGAACCGGCGATGGCGAGCACCGCAACCGCCGCGATGGTGAACTTCCTCATGCTGACCTCCGTTGAAAGGTTGCCTGAAGATGGGCCCGCCCCGGGCGGCAATCAACTTAACGATGGGAAAGATCGCCTTCCCTTACCAAGATGTAATGTGGATACCGCTATCGCGGCTGCACGTTTTTGTTTTGACGCGTTTTCTTCGCGCGAACCGGGCTCCACTTCGCTTGAAAACGCTCTGGTTACAGCATCCCGAGCACGCGCGGCAGCCACAGCGAGATTTCCGGCACATAGGTGACGACGCCGAGGAAGATCAGCATGGTCAGTAGCCACGGCCACACCGCGATCGTCAGTTCGGTGATGCCCATCTTGGCGATGCCGGACGCGACGTAGAGGTTGAGCCCGACCGGCGGATGGCACATGCCGACCTCCATGTTGACCACCATCAGGATGCCGAGATGCACCGGATGGATGCCGAGCTTGACCGCGACCGGAAACAGGATCGGCGCCATGATCAGCACGAT
>JBOHIT010000155.1:0-5475 GCA_050726155.1 Bradyrhizobium sp. | reverse complement strand
ACGCGCGATCGCGCTGCCGACATCGGGCTTGTTCTGGTGATCGGCAAAGATGACCTCGACCCGCTTTCCAAGCACGGATCCGCCGAAGTCCTCGACCGCCATTTTTGCCGCGAGCACTGACCCCTGGCCGCCGATATCGGCATAAAGGCCTGACTGGTCGTTCAAAACGCCGATCTTCACGACATCGTCGGAGACCTGCGCAAACGCCGGTGTTACCAAATTCAACAAAACGAGCAGACCGGCAGCCTTGAAAGCGCTCATGATTTCCTCCCCAAGTTTATTGTCGGACAATAATCTTCGCAATGGAGGCTTGTCAAACATCATGGCCTAGCAAATTGCTGGTAAACTGGTATCCTGGCTTCTTTCTGTCGGACTAAAAATGGCACAATCTGACTTGACCGCCGGCTTGCTACGCAACGAGCCGGCCTATCGGGGTGTTGTTCGCAACATCGAATCGAAAATCATGTCCGGCCAATGGTCCGTCGGCAATCGCCTGCCTGCGGAGACGGCCATGGCGGCTGATTTCGGCGTGCACCGGTCCACGGTCCGGGAAGCCATTCGCGTGCTCGAACAGAATGGCCTGGTGCGCCGCCATGAAGGCGGCAAACTTCTTTACGTCACTGCGCCGCGCGAGGCGGACATTTCTTCAAAAATCACGGCGGCCATCGTGCTGCACGAGATCAGCTTCTTTGAATTGTGGGAGAGCATGCGCTGTTTCGAACCCGTGCTTGCCGAATGCGCGGCGAGGAGAATCGATACGGAAACGCTCGACAGGCTACAGATCAATGTCGAAAAAACGAGAGCGGCATTCGAGAACAGCAAGAGCCTGGTTCACCTCGATATCGAATTCCATCAGATCATCGCTCGTGCGTCGCGCAATCGCGCGCTTCAACTCAGCCGCGAACCGATCAGCCAGCTCTTTTATCCAGCATTTCTCAATGTGTTTTCCCGCCTGAACGCCGGCGAGCGCGTGGTGTTTGCACATGAAAAAATCCTGTACGCGCTACGCAACCGTGATGCAAACGATGCGCGCGCCTGGATGGACAAGCACATCGTCGATTTCCGCCGCGGCTACGAGCTGGCCAGTCTTGATATCGATGCACCGGTTGGTTGGCCGGCTACACGTCCGTAAGGCTGTGTCGGTGCGATCTGCTGAAGCGGACGCTCCTCGTTGTCCGCGCGAGCGTTTCAAGCGGCGAACGTATTGATAATGCTGGCCGGGTATATCTAGGTCTCCAGCGCGACGAACCTTTCCGCATCGTGAAGCAGTTACTTTCTTTCAGTCGTTCAGAACCGACAAGCGCGCCGGCGAGCTGCTTCTGTCAGAGAACACAGCGTCTTTTTCCTTTCGGGAAGATCGGCATCGAATGATTTTCAATCATAATCTCGGTGACGTGTTTCGCGATAGATTTCTTCCGATGTGGTGCAAGACTTACAGTAACCATAGGGACCGACATAGACCATTCCTGCTTGTGCAGTCTGATTCCACAATTCAGTCGGTCCGTATTGTTTCACGCGCGGCATGCAGCAGACGCCCCGCTGAATTCGACGAATCAAGGCGCGGGCATTCAACCAGGACGGTTTTAAAGAAACGAATTGACACCTTCAGATTTGTCCGACAATCTGATTGAAATAAAATGAGGCGGCCCTCACCGTCCCCGTGTCGAGAGTTCGGCCGCGGCGGAAGCAAGTCAGCCAAATCGGGATGGAGACACCATGAGGCGCCTTCGGCTTTCTCAGCAGGTCATTGTTGTCTTGATTTTCCTCGTGATGTTCGCGGGGTTTGCGCTCTTCCTGCCGGGCTTCATGAGCGGCCTGAACATGGTCGCGCTGCTGCAGAACGTTGCGATCCTTGGCATTCTTGGCCTGGGCATGTCGTTGATTGTGCTCGGGCGCGGCATCGATCTTTCGATGGTGGCGATGCTGGCGGTACCGCCGGGCTTGCTCCTGCAAATGGTCCAGAACGGGCATTCGGTGCCCACGGCTTGCGTCGCTGCCTTTGGTTTAGCTCTGGTCTTCGGCCTTTTGAATGGCTGGCTGATCGCCTATGCGGAAGTGCCCCCGCTGTTCACAACCCTGGGCTCGGGTATCTTCTTGGCTGGCCTCGGTCAGGCGGCGTTTTTCCAACTCGACGTGGTTCAGTGGAGTTCCAAGCTCGACACACTGTCGTGGTTTGGACGAGGCACCTTTTTAAGCGTGCCGATGCCTTTGGTGATGTTCGCGCTCGCGACCGGCTTCACGGCGCTGTTCCTGAAGAAAGCGCAGCTCGGCACCTACATCTATGCGGTCGGCGATAACCCTTTCGGCGCGCGCACGACCGGGATTCCGACCCGACCTGTCATTGTGCTGCAATACGTGCTCGCCGCGCTGTTCGCTGCCTTTGCTGGCATGGTAATGGCGGCGTCCGTCAACAGCATGCCGACCCGCATCTACAACTCGACACTCATCTACGATGTCATCCTGGTGGTGATCCTGGGCGGAATCGGTCTTTCCGGCGGACGTGGCAGCGCGGTCAACGTGCTGATCGGAACACTGTTCATCGGCACACTCATCAACGGCATGACGATTTTGGATGTGTCCTACTCAGCCCAGAACCTTGTGAAAGGGGTGGTATTGCTGGCCGCCCTGCTGATCGACTCGCTGCTGAACCCGCGCAATGAAGAAACCGCGCAGCAAGGCGACATCTGACTCCAGCGGACGGCCCACCAACAAGCATCGCATTTCAAGGGAGTTTTGACATGAAACCTGGCATCCACCGCAACGTGAATAAACTGCTTGCCGCACTGCTCGTCGCCGCGAGCGCATTCGGACTATCCCGGCAGGCGTCAGCACAAGGCAAGGGCTTGAACGATCCCGCTCGTGCCGCATATCAAGGCGCGCTCGAAGGAAAGACCGTTGCCTACCTGCCGATCGCGCTGAGTTTCGATCTTGCGCAGGGCTGGCTCGAAGGCATCAAAAAGGAGCTTGAGCCGCTCGGAATGAAGATCATCATTCGCGATCCGAATTGGGATTCAAACGCCGGGGCGCAAGCGCTTACGACGCTGATTTCGATGAAGCCCGCCGCGATCGTCGTGCATAATCCCGACCTGCAGACCTACGCCAAGTTATTGCAGAAGGCCGAACAAAGCGGCATCAAAATCATTCAGGTGAACATGCGATCGGTGTATCCGACATCGGTCTACGTGGGCGCTGACTGGCTCGAAGTCGGTGAGAAGGCAGCCAACGCGCTGGTAGAGGCGTGTAAAGGCAAGTCGAACAAGATCGCGATCGTCCAGGGACCGATCTCGTCGGCGCCCAGCGCCTACACCTTGAAGGGCGTCGAGAACGTGCTTGCGAAGAACCCGCAGATGACGGTGGTCTCCAGCCAGGCCGCGGATTGGGACGCGGCGCGAGCCAAAGGCATCACCCAGACTGTCCTGCGGCAGCATCCCGACCTTTGCGGCATCGTCGGCTTTTGGGACGGCATGGACATCGGCACGGCTGCTGCCATCCAGGAGGCGGGCCTGACCGGCAAGGTGTTCCTCGCGACATCTGGTGGCGGCGAGCAGAAGGGTGCTTGCGATCAGGTGAAGTCCGGCGCCTTCGACCTCGACCTGAGCTACGACGTGCCTAGTCAGGCTTTGACGATGGCAACATCGATCAAGTGGCTGCTGCAAGCCGGCGACAACGCCAAGGACGCGAAGGGGTCGGTCTATACCACGTTAATTCCGATCACAAAGGCCAACGCTTCGGTCGAAGGTACCTGCTGGAAGCTCGGCAAAGGCAGTTAGGCCCCAATCGCTGCATGACCGTCGGCCGGCCTTCAATGTGCCGGCCGAGAGGCGGTCGTTCGACGCGAGCGATGTTTCGGCGCTGCATATCCAGGCACTGAAGCGAACTGCCCCAGTGGCTCCCTAAACCGAGGAGTTGAGCTTGATGAAGATAGTCCGAACGGCAGAACTTCAGGCGGCATACGGCGAACCGCCGCTGCCAAGAAGATCGATGGCCGCCAATCTGGTCCGGCTGCGCCATCGTTACTGGCCCGACCATGTGATTGGTGAGATCCTGGCCAAGCGCTGGATGGAAACCGCCATCCCCGTGTTACTGCTCGTCATCGTCGTACTGTCATTCTCCGCTGCCATTCCAGATTATTTGTCGCTGGGCAGCTTATCGGATCTATCGCGACAGGCTGGCGAGATCGGCTTCGTAGTGCTCGGGCTGACGGTCGTCATGATCGTCGGCGGCATCGATCTGTCGGTCGGGTCGATGTTCGCGCTAAGTAATTTCTGTGCGCTGTATCTGATAAACGTGCTGAACTGGCCCGTGGGGCTGGTCATCCCGACGACCATTGCAGTTGGCGCGTTGCTCGGTGCGGTGAATGGCATCCTCATCGGATACTTCCGACTACGGGCGTTCCTGACGACGCTGATCACTTTGATCATCTACCGCGCGGCCTACGACTTGCTGATATTCAATCATGCCACTGCGATCGCTGCCGGTATGACGGATTCGAAAGCCTGGGATTTCATAGGCAGCGGCGACGTCTTGGGAATTCCGCTGGTCGCATGGACCTATGCGCTTGTGGCAATCTTCGGTCACATCTTCCTAACCCGTTTGCGCCCCGGCTGGCATATCAACGCGATCGGCGGTTCGCGGCGCTCGGCTTACAACAGCGGCATTGCCGTGCGTCGCACGGTTACGATGTGTTATGTGGGATGCGGGGCGTTGACGGCACTGGGCGGCGTGTTTTTCGCGTCGCGCCTCGGTTCCGCGGGCGGCGACATCGGAATCGGCCTCGAAATCACGGTGCTGACCGCGGCCGTACTCGGCGGCGTGAGCCTCGGCGGCGGCAAGGGTTCGGTGACGAAGGCGCTGGTCGGCACCCTGATCGTGCTGATGGTCATCAACGGCCTTACCAATTTGGGGCTTGTGGGCGGCATCAATCGCATGGTGCTGGCGATGACGCTGCTGGTCGCCGCCGCGATCGACATCCGCTGGCTGAAGAACAAGCATCGCATCGTTAGTAAGGTCTATGTGAGCCCGGCGTATCACGAGTTGCCGCCGCTGACCTCGACGGATGCCGACAGCGGCGGTGTCTGGGCGCTCAACGACAAGTTCCGGGACGTCAATGTCATCGGGCTCGGTCAGGTCGAGGGCGCGGAGGACGTTATCCTCGATCGTCACGATAATCTCTATGGCGGTTCGCGCCTTGGCGACATCGTGCGGTTCTTCCCGCCCGACTACAAGCGGATGGAGATCTATGCCCATATCGGCGGCGCGCCACTCGGCATGGCCTTCGACCGAGACGACAACCTTTACGTCTGCATCGGCGGCATGGGCCTCTATCGCGTGACACCGGACCGCAAGGTCGAAAAGGCGACCGACGAGACCAACCGCAGCTATTATTCCGTCAACGACGATAGCCGGCTGCGCCTAGCGGACGATCTCGACATCGCAGACGATGGGCGCATCTTCTTCTCGGAAGCGACCATGCGC
>JBOHIT010000154.1:0-2224 GCA_050726155.1 Bradyrhizobium sp. | reverse complement strand
CCGACACCAGCGAGCAATCCGTACGCTTCAGCGGGCCTGCGACGAACGGATTCTTCTCGCTCTCGGCGCGGCAGAACTCATAGCCGAAATCCTTGCGCATCTGCGCATAGGGATTGGCGACGCCGTTCTTGTGGTTCTTCGCCGCGATCATCGCCAGCGCATCGGATTGGTCGCCGTATTTCTGGAAGTAGCTCTGCGCGATCTTGCCGAACACACCGGCGAAGCCGCCGACGGTGTCGCCGTCCTCCGGCAGATAGGACGCCTTGAGGAGATACTTGCCGATCTCCGGACCTGGCGTGCGCGTCATCTGCTCGACGCCGACCACCAGCACGATCTTGGCCGCACCCGCGGCGATCGCGCGGATGCCCTGATGCACCGCGGCCGAACCGGTGGCGCAGGCATTCTCGACCCGCGTCGTCGGCTTGAAGCGCAGGGCAGGATCGGCCTGCAGCACCAGCGAGGCGGTAAAATCCTGCGGCGAGAAGCCGGCGTTGAAATGCCCGAGCACGATCTCATCGACATCGCCTGCGGAAATGCCGGCGTCCGCCAGCGCTTCGGTCGCCACCTTCACCACCAGGCTCTCAACGGTTTCCGCGTCGAACTTGCCGAATGGCGTATGTGCCCATCCCACGATGCTGGCTGTCATGGTCGTTCTCCCTGTTCCGGTTCGGACGGTTTTGTAGCCTATCGGCAAAAATACTTCACGCCGCTTTCAGCGTTTTCATGGCCTGGGCGCACATGGCTGAAATGCCAGCCCAGTTGCCGGAGCGGATGTCCGCCGCCGGGCACAGCCAGGAACCGCCCACGGCCAGCACATTCGGCTCGGCCAGCCAGGCGGCCGCATTGGCCTCGCCGATGCCGCCGGTCGGGCAAACCCTGATGTTGGGAAACGGTCCCGCGAGGGCGCGCAGTGCCTTGATACCGCCGGACTGTTCCGCCGGGAAGAATTTGACGAGGTCGAACCCGTGCGCCAGCGCCTGCATCAGTTCGGAGGCGGTCGCGATGCCCGGCGCGAACGGCAGGTCACTGGCGGCGGCCGCCTTCAAAAGCTCGGGTGTCGCTCCCGGGCTGATGCCAAACTTGGCGCCGAGCGCCTCGGCTCGCCGGAGGTCGTCCGGGTTCAGGATGGTGCCGATCCCGACAATGGCGTCGGGCACTTCTGATATCATGGCTTTGGCGGCCTCGATCGCAATCGGGGTGCGCAGCGTCACCTCCAGCATGCGTACGCCGCCGGCGACCAAGGCCCTCGCGAGCGGCACCGCGTGTTCCAGCCGCTCGATGGTCAGCACCGGAATGACGGTGGCGGATTTCACCAGGCCCGCAAGCTTTTCCTGCCTTGCTGTCACGTTCACGCTCATGAGGTCGCCTTGTAAGAGGTTACCGGCCCGCCGATGAGTTCGGCCGGCATCGCCGCGCGCGGGATGATCGCGCCGGGGTGACATACCACAACGCCGGCCAGAGCGTGCCCGGCGCGGGCGGCTTCCAACGGATCCGCGCCTGCAAGCCGTGCGGCAATGTAGGCGGCCGCAAAACTATCGCCGGCCGCCGTGGTATCGACCACGGGTTTGCTGAGGGGCTCGGCTCTGGTCCGATGCATCAAGCCGTTGAGACGAAGAATGCTCGCGGGCTCAGCAAGCTTCAGCACCACCTCTCCGCCCGGAATGCGCGCGAGCAAGCCGTCATGGCTTTCGCCGGGATAGAGCGGCAGCAAATCCTCGGTCGAGGCCAATATAATATCGGCGAGATCGAACGCGTCGCGATAGACGGCGCGGGCGACGTTCAGATCAGGCCAGCCGCGGGCGCGAAAATTGGTGTCGAAGGCAAACCGCGCCCCCGCTTCACGTGCGCGCTTGATACCAGCGAATAGCCGCGCACGGCCGGCGTCATTGTAAAGCGACAGCGTAATCGCCGAGAGATAGACGATGTCGTAACTCGCCAGTGAATTCAGGATCTCGGATGTCTCGGGCAGATCCATCAGGCTGCGTGCGGCGGCACTCTCGCGCCAGTGAAAGAACCGGCGTTCGCCTTTATCGTCGGTCTGGATCATGTAGAGACCCGGCAATTTGCCCGGCAGCCGCGACACCCGCGCGGTGCCAACGCCCTCGGTGGCCCAGCCGGCGATCATCTCATCACTGAGCGTGTCGTCGCCGAGGGCCGTGATGTAATCCGTGCCGGCGCCAAGGCGGGCGAGATAGACCGCGGTATTGAGCGTGTCGCCGCCATA
>JBOHIT010000153.1:0-7480 GCA_050726155.1 Bradyrhizobium sp. | reverse complement strand
AGCTTGTAGCGCTCTGCGACGATATCGGCGGTGTCGATCATCGCCATGAAGATGTCGGGCGCGGCCTTCAAGAGATCAGGATCTATCGATTCCTTGGGCGAGCCGCCGCCGGGGATCGAGATGCTCTCAACGCCACCAGCCACGATGCAATCGGCGCCGTCCGAGCGGATCGAGTTCGCAGCCATCGCGATGGTCTGCAGTCCCGACGAACAGAAACGGTTGACCGACACGCCGGCCGTCGACTTTGGCATGCCAGCGAGCAGCGCCGCCTGGCGGCCGATATTGGGCGCGCCGTGCGCGCAATTGCCGAGATAGCAGTCCTCGACGTAATCCTTGTCGACGCCGGCGCGCTCGACAGCGTGCTTGATGGCGTGGGCCGCCATTGACATCGGAGGGGTGATATTGAACCCGCCGCGGCCGGACTTCGCCAACCCCGTACGTGCATAGGAAACGATAACAGCTTCACGCATTTTTAGACCTCCCTTTGATGCCACCCAGTATGGACTGGACCTCAGCCCGTGTGTAGCGAAAAACCGTAAATTCCGGCGGACGGAAAAGACGGGGCTAGCCCTCAATCCCACTCCGGCGCGAAGCCGGGATTTACACAACGCTTGTCCTTCGGCAAGGCCGCGATCGCCTTGCGGTCGTCGTCGTCAAGCCGCAGCTTCAGCGCGCCGAGATTGGCTTGCTGGCTTTCGGCGCGCGAGGCCTTCGGGATCGCCGCAACACCGTCCTGATCGAGCAGCCATTTCAGCGCCACCTGCGCGGCGCTGGCATCATGCTTGCGGCCGATTTTGGTCAGCACCTCGTCCGACGCCACACGGCCCTGCGCCAGCGGGCAATAGGCCACCAGCGGAATCGATTTGGCGGCGAGATATTCGCGGAGCGGCGTCTGGTCCAGCATCACGTGGTATTCGACCTGGTTGCAGGCGATCGGGGCCTTGATCTCCTCGACCACGGTCTTGAGCAGCGCAATGTTGAAGTTGGCAACGCCGATGGCGCGGGTGTGGCCCTCCTGCTTCAGCTTCATCAAGGTCTCGAACATCGCCGGCAGGTTCATATTCCGCGCCGGCCAATGCACCAGATAGAGATCGACATGGTCGAGCCGCAGCTTCTTCAGGGAGGTCTCGAACGCCCGCCGGATCGCGTCCGGCGCCAAATTCTCGTTCCATACCTTGGTCGTAACATGCAGGTCGCTGCGGGCGACGCGCCCGGGCGCCAACGCCGCACCGATCGCCTCCTCATTGCCGTACATTTCGGCGGTGTCGAGATGGCGGTATCCCAGCCCGAGCGCGCTTTCGACCGCGGCACGGCAGGCATCGCCCTGCAGGCGGAAGGTGCCGAGCCCGAGTCTCGGCAGGGCAATGCCCTGCGTTTGCAGATTTTCCATAAAATACTCCTGAAGGCGGTAAAGCGCCGCGGCCGCGACGAAAGCCGCATGGACGGTATTTGATTGCGGGGGATAGATCGCTATTGGATAGTCTGCCCGCAAGGTGGCAGGCAAATCAAGATCGGGGAGTACGATGGAAAAGGCGTTGCGGGCATGGCTGGATGCCCATCAATTGCCGGCGATCATCGCCGCCGTGCTCGGCGTGATCACGACGCTCTCGGTGCTGATCGTGGCTGGCTTCTTCCTGATGGCGAGGCCCTGATCGGGAGCCGCCGGTATCTCAGATATGCTGCGCCATGATCTGACCGGGCCGCGCGTCCGGGCGCGGGTCGATATCGACCGACCATAGGTCCGAATTGTCGACGTCCTTCAGAGTCACGGTCATGACCCCGGTCTTGCCGTCGACATCGACCCGGCCGAAGAATTGCATGCCGAAACAGGGTGCGAGGTTTTCGCCCTGCTCCGCGCTGCAGCCCTTCTGGAACATCGCCCTGGGCCCGAACGTGTTGTCGAGTTCGGCCGGCGCCCAGGTGCCGGCATGCAGCGGCCCGGAGACGAATTCCCAGAACGGCTCGAAATCGGAAAACACCGCGCGGTTCGGATCGTAATGATGGGCTGCCGTGTAATGCATGTCGGCGGTCAGCCAAACGGTGTTGCGGATGCCGGCGCGCTTCATGAACGACAGCAAATCGGCGATCTCGTGCTCGCGCCGTTCCGGCGGGCCGTCACCGAGCGCGACCGCGTCTTCGCTGATCAATCCGATCGGCATATCGGCCGCGATCACCTTCCAGGTCGCATTGGACGCCACCAGTTCGCGCTTCAGCCACGCCAGTTGCGTCGCACCGAGGATGAAGGCTTCACTCTGGTCGTCACGCTTGTTCCAGGAGGAATCGCGGTAGCTGCGCATGTCGATCAGGAAGACGTCGAGCAGCGGGCCGTACGAAGTCTTGCGATAGATGCGGCCGTCCCGTTCGGGCGTGGCACGGATCGGCATGAATTCGTGGAACGCGCGGCGCGCCCGCGCCACCAGTTTCGAGCTGCCGTCCTCGGCATAGCCGGTCTCGTCGGCGGTGCCGACCGGCGCCCAGTCGTTGGTGACTTCGTGGTCATCCCACTGCGCCAGGATCGGCACTTCGGCATGGAAGGCGCGCAGGTTTTCGTCGAGCCAGTTGTATTTATAATTGCCGCGAAAATGCGCGAGGCTGCGGGCGACGACGGATTTGTCTTCGGTGACGATGTTGCGCCAGACTTCACCGTTAGGCAGCTTCAATTCCGGCTCGACTGGACAATCGGCATAGATGTGATCGCCACAATGGATGAAGAAGTCCGGGCGGTTGTCGCGCATCGTGCGGTAGGTACGCAGGCCGCCGCGCGAGGGATCGATGCCCCAGCCCTGCCCCAATGTATCGCCGGACCAGACGAACGACACCGACTCCCGCCCGGAAGGCGCGGTGCGGAAATGCCCGGGCTGCGCCTCGCCGGCGATGCCGCTCTCATCGAGATTTCCAAACCGCACGCGGTAGAAAATGTCCTGCCCGGCCGGCAAGCCGTCGAGCAGCACTTTCGAGGTACAATCGCTATCCGGCAGCGCGTCGGCCGATGACGCGCCAAGGATGGTCTTGAAATCTTCGACGGCCGAATATTCGACCTGCATCCGCGACGGCCGGTCGGCGCGCGCCCATATCACCGCTGAATTGGCCGAGACATCGCCGGATTGAATCCCGCAGGCGATCGCCGGACGATCCGCGGCACGGCTTAGATAGGGTCTGGCGATACTGCCCAGCCCGCCAACCGCGATCGTGGCCGCGGAGCGAACCAGCAGTTGCCGCCGGGTCAGTCCCCGCTTCGCAGCTATCGCAATCGCCATCAGCCCACCCTCGTCGGATCACGACAAGGGTTTGCCTGCTTCGCTTGACTCTAAATCGAAGGTTTTACGACAGGTGGATGACTCTGAGGGCTACGAGGCTAGCGCTGCCAGGCGCAGATAGCGCCGGTCCGGCACGGCCAGGTCTGGATCCGCGTATCGCGCGCCTGCGCGTCGAGCGGATTGGCGCGCCGTTTTGCCAGCTTGGCGCGCGCCGCGGCACGCGGCGGCTCGGCGCTGGACTTCTCCGCCGTCTTGGCGACGTGAGCCTTGCGCGGCGGCAGCTTGGGCCACACCGACGCCTCAAGGTCCGCATCCGTGCTATCGGCCACTTCGTCGGAACGGGCCTCGATCCGAACCGGTCCAAATTGGGCTTCCGGCCCGATCCGCTTCGGTGACAGCGCAGCCTTGGAAAGATCGAGCTTGAGAACCTCGGAGGGGCGATACTCAGCCGCCGTCGCCGGGCCGGCCAACGCCAAAAGTCCGGTGCAAACCGCTGCAACAAAAGCGCTTTTCAGGACCATTCAGGGCCTCCTGAAATGACTCAAAATAAAGACAACTGGTATCATGTAGGACGCCGGCCGGCCTTTGCCAGCCGTTATTTTTGGCAAGGTTACCCGCTAACCACGCCGCGCTCGAAAAATATCCATGGCCGGCGCGGGAACTTATTCGGCCGCCAGCGCAACCGGCCGCCCGATCGTGGCCTCCAGCCGCGCGCATTCCCCGCGGTAGCGCGCGACATTGGCCTCCTTGATGTGGCCGTAGCCGCGCACGAGTTCGGCCGATTTCGCCAGCGCCACCAGCCGCGGCCAATCCTGCGGTTTGGCCGTGTCGAGGTGACGGAGGATCATCGCCGAATACTCGCCCGGCAATGCCCGCTCCATCCGGCGCTCCGACGTGTATCCGAACGGATCGAACGCGGTACCGCGCAGGAACTTGAAGCGCGTCATGATGTCGAACGCCCTAAGAATCCAGCCGCCGAATTCACGCTTGCGCAAATGCCCCGTTACCTTGTCGCGGCTTGCCAGCAATGGCGGCGCGAGGCTGACCTTGACGCTCGCGTCGCCGTCGAACTGTTCCTTCAGCGCTTTTGCAAATTCGCCGTCGGTATAGAGCCGCGCGACTTCGTATTCGTCCTTGTAGGCCATCAGCTTGAACAGCCCCTTTGCAAACGCTTCGGTCAGGTCCTGCGCCGCGGGCGACGCCTTGGCTTCGGCGGCACGCACGCGCGCGACTTCGGCGAGATATCGTTTCGAATAAGCCTCGTTCTGGTAATCGGTCAGGAAGGCCGCACGGTGCGCGATGGTCTCGTCCAGCGTCCGCTTGACCGGCGCCGCGCCGGAACTCTTGAAGCGCGCGGCGCTGACCACGCGCTGCAGATCGTGAGCGGCCAACCGGCCCCACGAGAACGCCAGCTTGTTCATCTCGATCGCCGCGCCATTGAGATCGATCGCCTTCATGATCGCTTCCAGCGACAGCGGAATCGCGCCGCGCTGGAACGCGAAGCCCAGCATGAAGGAATTGGTGGCGATGCTGTCGCCCATCAGGGACGAGGCAAGCCCGGTCGCATCCAAAATATCGAGATCGCTGGCGCTGACGGCTTCGTTGAGCGAGTCCCGCATCGCACCGGCCTGAAAATCGATATCGGGATCGATCACAAAACTTGCGGTGGGCAACAGATCGGCGTTGACGATCGCACGCGTGAGGCCGCGTTCGGCCCGGCTCAGCGCAGGAATGCTGGTGGCAACGACGATATCGCAACCGAGGATGAGGTTGGCGGTGCCGGGTCCAATGCGCACGTTGGCGAGATCATCCGCCGACGGCGCGATACGGACGTGGCTCATCACCGCGCCGTTCTTCTGCGACAACCCGGTGAAGTCGAGCGTCGAGCAGGCCTTGCCGTCGACATGCGCGGCCATGCCGAGCAACGCGCCGATGGTGATGACGCCGGTGCCGCCGATCCCGGTGACGAGGATGTTGAACGCGCCCTCCAGCGCGGGCGGCGTCGGCAACGGCAAATCCGCGAACAGCGCCGACGGATCGGCCGCGGCGCGATCGGCCTTCCGCAGCTTGCCGCCATGCACGGTGACAAAGCTCGGGCAAAAGCCTTCGATGCAGGAAAAATCCTTGTTGCAGTTCGACTGGTCGATCCGGCGCTTGCGGCCCAATTCGGTTTCCAGCGGTTGCACCGAGACGCAATTGGACACTGCCGAGCAGTCGCCGCAGCCTTCGCAAACGCGCTCGTTGATGAAGACGCGCTTCGGCGGATCCGGATAAAGTCCGCGCTTGCGGCGGCGGCGCTTTTCGGCGGCGCAGGTCTGGTCATAAATCAGCACCGAGAGGCCCTTGATGTCGCGCAATTCCCGTTGCACGGCGTCGAGCTCACGGCGGTGATGGATGGTGGCGCCCGCCGGGAAATAATTATTCGGATATTTTTCGGGTTCGTCGGAGACGACAGCAAGGCGCTTGGCGCCCTCGGCCGAAACCTGGTGCGCGATCCGCGACACCGTCAGCCCGCCCTCGGCAGGCTGGCCGCCGGTCATCGCCACCGCGTCGTTATAAAGAATCTTGTAGGTGATGTTGACGCCGGCCGCCGACGCCGCGCGCAGCGCCAGCAATCCCGAATGGGTGTAGGTGCCGTCGCCGAGATTCTGGAACACATGTTGTTCGGTGGTGAACGGCGCCTGCCCGATCCAGGTGACGCCTTCGGCGCCCATATGCGAGATCGTAGCTGTGCGGCGGTTCGGCACCGACAGCGCCATGCCATGACAGCCGATGCCAGCCATCGCGCGGCTGCCTTCCGGCACTTTGGTCGATGTATTGTGCGGACAGCCGGAACAGAAATACGGTGTACGCTGCAGCTTGGCCGCACCGATGCCATCCGCGGGACGATCGAAGGCTTCAAGCTTGGCGAGGCGCTGTTCGAGCGCGGGGCTGCGATGGCCGAGCCGTCGCAACCGCGCCACGACGGCGGCGGCCACCATGGTCGGCGTCAATTCACCTTCGCTCGGCAACAGCGTTGCACCGGTCTCGTCGCGCTTGCCGACCACCGATGGGCGCCTCATAGCGTCGACATTATAGAGGATGCGCAGCAACTGATCCTCGATGAAGCCGCGCTTCTCCTCGACGACGAGTACGTCCTGCAGGCCTTCGGCAAATGCCCGGGCGCCGTGTTCTTCCAGCGGCCAGGTCAGCGCGACTTTGTAGATGCGCAAGCCCAGCGCCTGCGCCTCGGCATCCGTGATGCCGAGATCGGCCAGCGCCTGCCGCAGGTCGAGATAGGCCTTGCCCGTCGCCATGATGCCGAGGCGCGCCGGTTTGGAATCCAGCACGATGCGGTCGAAGCGGTTGACGCGGGTAAACGCCGCGAGCGCCTGCATCTTCGGGCCGTGAAGTCTGCGCTCCTGTTCCAGCGGCGCATCCGGCCAGCGGATGGAAAGCCCGCCCGGCGGCATTTCGAAATCGGTAGGGGTGATGATCTTGATGCGATCGGGATCGCTGACGATCGAGGCCGAGCTTTCCACCGTTTCCGAAATCGCCTTGAAGCCGACCCAGCAGCTGGAATAACGCGACAACGCAAAGCCGAGGATGCCGAGGTCGAGATAATCCTGCAGCGTCGCCGGATTGACCACCGGCATCAGTGCCGCCGCGAACACCTGCTCGCTCTGATGCGCGAGCGTCGAGGACTGGCAACCATGATCGTCGCCGGCTAACGCGATCACGCCGCCGTTCGGTGACGTGCCGGCCGAGTTGGCGTGCTTGAGCGCATCCATCGAGCGGTCGACGCCGGGACCCTTCCCGTACCAGATACCGAACACGCCATCGACCTTGGCGCCCGGAAACATCCCGACCTGCTGGCTGCCCCACACCGCCGTCGCCGCCAGATCCTCGTTGAGGCCGGGTACGAATTCGATGTCGTGCTGCTTGAGGAAGGATTTCGCGCGCCACAGCGCGTGATCGTACATGCCGAGCGGTGAGCCGCGATAACCGGAGATGAAGCCCGCAGTGTTGAGCCCCTGCGCGCGGTCACGTTCGCGCTGCAACATCGGCAAGCGGACCAGCGCCTGCGTACCGGAAAGAAAGATGCGCTTCGCATCCAGCCGGTACTTGTCGTCCAGCCCAACTTCCATCAACGCCATTTTTCACGCCCCCGCCGCGGCTATTCGCTCAGCCGGCTGTTTTGAACCGGTCTAATTGGGATCAGAATGCACCGATTTTGCTATGCG
>JBOHIT010000152.1:0-7629 GCA_050726155.1 Bradyrhizobium sp. | reverse complement strand
GGCCACGCCTTGCAGGAAGGCGGCAGTGTCCTTGTCCACCGGGCCGTTGAAGCCGTTGCCGACCGGGGATTGTCCGGTGGTGGCGGCGTAGACGGTGGCGGCGGCGAGATAGCTGCCGGCGGGCTGGGATGGCGCTTGTCGGGGGCATAGAGATTGAGCGTGGGGCGCTTCTCGATGGCGCGCGCGAACGCAAGACCGGCGGGAATCACCAGCGCATTGTTGGCATTGCCGGCGGTCGTGTAGGCGTCGGCGAGCTGGCGCGTCATCTCCGGCTTGTCGGCATAGGCCCAGGACATGAAATAGACCGGCTCGGTGCCGTGACTGCGCACGATCTCGGCATTCTTTTTCGCATACGCAACGAAGACATCTTTCAATTGCGGATGGATCGGGCACTGGCTGCAATCCATCATGATGGCGACGTCGAACAGCCGGTCGAGCTTGTTGAAGACGACGTTGTTGTTCTCGTCGAACGAATAACTGCCGATCGCGTTGGGCCGGAAATAGCTCTCGACATCGTGCCAGTCGAAACCGGAGCCGCCGATCGTCACCATGGTGTTGCGGTAAGCGTTCTTGTTTTCGGGGTCGGCGGCTTTTTCCATCAGCGAGAGATGACCCGGCAGGCCGTTGTTGTAATAGAAGAAGCTGTTGCCGATGAAGATCCCGGTCTTGGGAAAATCCGGACCAAAGCTGGTGACGCGAGGCAAGGTCTGCGCCTGTGCGGCCGCTGGCCCGGCAATGGCGGCCATGGCGGCCAGCGTGACGACAATCACACCCAAGATTCTCGACATATAAGCACTCCCTGATCGGTCAAGTTTTGCCGCACCCTAGCACGGGCCCGTGACTTTGTGGCGCGGTTTGAATGAACCAGCGGTCACCTAACAGCCGCGTCTTTGCACCGACAGAACAAGGGGTTATTTACCTGTCTTGGTTATGCCAACGAACCCGCGCATACTGGGTCAAAGCCGAACCGGAGCAATCGCCATGTCGATGCAGAATGTGGTTTCCCCCGCGTTCACCTTCACGCCGCCCAAGCGCAACACGCTGACGCACATACCCGGCGACGAAGGCTGGCCGCTGATCGGCAAGACGCTTGCGGTGCTCGCCGACCCCAAGGGGCAGGTCGAGTTCATGCACGCCAAATATGGTCCGGTCTATCGCAGCCATCTGTTCGGCGAGACCAGCATCAGCCTGCTCGGTCCCGAGGCAAACGAGCTGATCCTGTTCGACCAGGCCAAGCAGTTTTCCTCGACCCATGGCTGGGGCCGGATTCTCGGCCTGCTGTTCCCGCGCGGGCTGATGCTGCTCGATTTCGAGGAGCATCGCCTGCACCGCCGCGCGCTGTCGGTCGCCTTCAAGTCAGGCCCGATGAAATCCTATCTCTCTTCGCTCGATGCCGGCATTGCGGCGCGGGTCGGGCAGTGGAAGGCGCAGCCCGGGCCGATCCTGTTCTATCCGGCGATGAAGCAGCTGACACTCGACCTCGCCGCGACGTCGTTTCTTGGCGCCGACATCGGCCCCGAAGTCGACGAGGTCACCAACGCCTTTGTCGACATGGTGGCCGCATCGGTTGCGGTGATCCGCAAGCCGCTGCCGTTCACGCAAATGGGCCGCGGCGTCAAGGGCCGCGAACGCATCGTGGCGTATTTCTCCGAACAGATTCCGATCCGCCGCGAGAAAGGCGGCGAGGATTTGTTCTCGCATCTCTGCCAGGCAACCCATGAAGACGGCGCGCTGCTGTCGACGCAGGATATCGTCGATCACATGAGTTTCCTGATGATGGCGGCGCACGACACGTTGACCTCGTCGCTGACCTCCTTTATCGGCGTACTCGCCGCCAACCCGGAGTGGCAGACCAGGCTGCGCGATGAGGTCAACGCGCTCGGGATTGCGCCGGACCAGCCGACCACATTCGACAATCTCGAGGCGATGCCGCTGTCGGAAATGGCGTTCAAGGAGGCGTTGCGGCTGAAGCCACCGGTGCCCTCGATGCCGCGCCGCGCCGTCCGCGATTTCACCTTCAAGGGCTTTGCGATCCCGGCCGGCACCATGGTCGGCGTCAATCCGTTGTTCACCCATCACATGGCCGAGATCTGGCCCAACCCGGACAAATTCGATCCGATGCGCTTCACCGACGAGGCGCAGCGCAACCGGCATCGCTTCGCCTGGGTGCCGTTCGGCGGCGGCGCGCATATGTGCCTCGGGCTGCATTTTGCCTATATGCAGGCGAAATGCTTCGCACGGCATTTCCTGCAAAATCTCAGCGTGTCGCTGGAGCCGGGTTACCATCCGGACTGGCAGATGTGGCCGATCCCGAAGCCGCGGGATGGATTGAAGGTCGTGCTCAAGGCGATGTGAGCGATTTTGTCATTGCCGGGCTTGACCCGGCAATCCATCGATCCAAAAGCAATTTTTCAGACGGATGCGCGGGAGCGCAGACAAGTTTACGCAGTCTGCGCAAGCCAGACTGCTGGGCCCACGCATGACAAGATGTCACTCCACGAACGTCGTGAGCTGCGCGCCTTCGTCCGCCACAAACACCGCGATCAATTCCGCGGGCTCGCTGAGGCTGGCGTTGGCCGAGACCAGATGCACGGCACCCGGCGGTTCGAAGAACGACTGGCCGACCTTGAAGGTCTCGACCACGCCGCCGGCAAGCTGCGAGCGGATTTCACCCTTGGTGATGTAGGCGGTGACCGACCCGGCGTGGCGGTGCGCGCGGGTGAAGCCGCCGGGGCCGTAGAACACGCGCACGATCGTCACCCGTTTGCCCGGCACGTTCGGCAGTGCATAGGAGCCGATCGGCTCCACGGTGTCGAGTGTCGAGCCCGAAGGCGCGCTCGCGCATAGCGGCTCGATGATCGCCGCGATCGCATCCATCGTCGATGGCAGCGTCTTTCCGATCACGAAGGCGCAGGCGAGGCCGGCGATCACGGCGAGAAAAAACGGTCGACCCTGCGAACCGGCCGGCGACAAGCCAAGCGTTGCGGACATTTTTGTCTCTCCTTCTCAATTGTCGCCGTCATTGCGAGGAGCAAAGCGACGAAGCAATCCATTCTTCCTTTTTGTGGCGCGATGGATTGCTTCGCTACGCTCGCAATGACGGTAAGTCTCCCCTATCCCTGATCGAACGCCTTGCGCAGCGCGACATAGCCCTGCTGCTGCTGGGTCCAGTTGCGGCCGCCGGTGATGGCACCGTCGACGACGAGATCGTGGCCATTGATGAAGGACGACTCGTCGCTGGCGAGGAATACCGCGGCGTGCGCGATATCCTCGGGCAGGCCGGCGCGCGGAATCGGCTGCGCGGTCTTGTAGACCTCGCGCATGACTTTTGGCGTCTGCTCGGCGGCTTCCACCGACAAGCCCAGCGCCTTGCCGAAGATGCCGGTCGCGATCGCCCCCGGCGAGATCGAGTTGACGCGGATGTTGGATTCGCCGAGCTCCATCGCCGTGCACTTGGTGAGATGGATGACGGCGGCCTTGGCCGCGCCGTAGACCATCGATGACGAGAATCCGGCCAGCCGCCCTGCGATGCTGCCATTGTTGATGATGCTGCCCGAGCCCTGTTTGCGCATCTCGGGTGCTGCGTGCTTCATGCCGAGCATCACGCTGCGCACCAGGGTCGCCATCGCGGCATCGAAGCGATCGACCTCGAGGCCTTCGATGCCGCCGGTCTGGGCCGGGCCGCCGGCGTTGTTGAACAGGCAATCGATCCTGCCGAACTTCTCCACGCAAAGCCCGATCAACGCCTTCATCTGCGCTTCGACGGTGACATCGGTCTGGCGAAAGATGCAGTTGGCGCCGAGTTTTTTGGCCAGCGCCTCGCCCTCCGGCGCGCGGCGTCCGGCGATGACGATTTTCGCGCCCTCGGCGACGAAAATCTCCGCGGTGTGCAATCCGATGCCGCTGGTCGCGCCCGTGATCACCGCGACCTTGCCGTTCAGCCGTCCCATCCAACTATTCCCCTTTTGAACCCTGATGAATCCTAATTGATGATCGCGGATTGAACCATGGTGCGGAACTGATTGCGCAGCATGATACGGACGGGATCATCGACCTGCACCATGTAGATCGCGATCAACTGTTCCTTGGGGTCGATCCAGAACAGCGTGCCGGCATTGCCGGCCCAGCCATATTCGCCGAGCGAGCCTGGCAAGGCCGCGTCTCCCACGCTGGTGCGAACCTCGAAGCCAAGACCAAAACCCAGGCCCGGCGGCCGGCCCGGCCGCGCCAAGGTGTGGTCCGCTGTCATGAACTCGATGGTCTTGTTGCCGAGCATGCGCTTGCCGGCGAATTCGCCGCTGTCGGCGAGCATGATCGCAAAGCGAAGATAATCGTCCATCGTGCTGGTGAGGCCGCCGCCACCGGATTCGAAGCGGGGCTTTTGCGCGACGTCGAAGCGCGGCGTCATCGGCGGCGCTTCCGGCATTTGCCAGGGCTGCGCGGCGCGATTGAGCTTGCCGGCCGGCACGAAGAAACCGGTATCGGTCATGCCGAGCGGCGTCAGAATACGCTCGTTGAGGAATTCGCCCAGCGTCTTGCCGGAGACGACCTCGACCACGCGTCCGAGCACGTCGGTCGACACGCCGTATTCCCAGCGCTCGCCGGGGGAAAACCGCAGCGGCAGGTTCGACAATTTCGTGACCAACTCTTCATTGCTGAACTCGCGGCTGCCGATCTTGGCCTCGATATAGGCCGCATTGACCAGCGATTTGCCGCGCGTGCCATAGATCAGCCCGGAGGTGTGGCGCAACAGGTCCTGCACCGTCATCTCGCGGGCGGGATCGGTCAATTGCAGCGTCGCCTTGCCTCCCTCCGTTATCTCGACGCCCACCTTCATGCGGCCGATTTCCGGCAGATACTTCGAAACAGGATCGTTGACCTGCATCTTGCCTTCTTCGACCAGCATCATGGCCGCGACCGAGACGATCGGCTTGGTCATGGAATAGATCCGGAAGATCGAATCCGGACGCATCGGGTCCTTGGCCGCGCGGTCGCGAAACCCCAGGGTTTTTTGCCAGGCGATCTTGCCGCGCCGCGCCACCAGCATCACCGCGCCCGGCACCAGCCCGGTTTCGACGTATTTCTGGGTCACGGCCTCGATGCGCGCGAGCTGGCTGGAGGACAGGCCGACGTCTTCCGGCGCCGCAGCGACGGGGAGGACGGGGTCCGCCCAGCTGCTGACCGTGGCTGCAAGGACAAACAGGGCCGATGCGCTGAGCGCGCCAATGAGACGGTTCATCCATTCCTCCCGTTTTGTTGGCGCCAATATTCCCGTCCGCCGGGGACAACGCAAGCGAGCATCTGGTGCTTGATGTCACCGGGGCAAAATCGCCTGGTCGGTGCCGGCGGCCCGGAAATCCCGATTTCCGTTAGGGTCGGCCTTATTTTGGATTCGCTGATCACGTGAAGTGACGATACCGATGACGAAATTGATCGAAGAGTTCAGGCAGGGCTGGCAGGGAATTTCCCAGCCCTCCCCGCTTTTCAGCACAGGCTTTGCGGCCTGTTGCCTCGTGCTGGCGACCATGGCGCGCTGGGGACTGGCGCAGATCCGTCCCGACGTATTCTTCACGCCGTACTTCCCGGCGGTGTTCTTTGCCACCGCCTTTGGCGGCTTCCGGATCGGAATCGCAACGGCGCTTGCCGGCGGCGTCCTCGGCATCGCCGTCAATTTCAGCGATGCCGTGGCCGATTCGGCGCGCCTGGCGCTGCTGCTGATCTTCTGGGCGGTTTGCGGCCTGACCATATGGGGCGTCGAGCACTACCGAACGATCGTCGCGCAACAGCGGCAAATCTCAAAGCGCCTGATCAGGGAAGAGGAATACCGCAAGCTGATCGTCGACGAGCTGCAGCACCGGCTGAAGAACAAGACATCGACGATTCATGCGGTACTGCACCAGGTGCTGCACGACGAGCCGCAGGTCTGGCAAAGCATCGATCACCGGATCCGCGCGCTGTCGGCAACCGACGATCTGATTGCGCGGGTCGACGGCAGCGGCTGCGATATCAAGGACTTGCTGCGTTCCGAACTCGGCCCCTACGGCCACGTCCGGTTCAATCTGAACGGCGACCCGCTGTTTCTTCCGGCCAAACTGGCAGTCAGCCTTGCGCTGATCTTCCACGAATTGGCCACCAATGCCGGAAAATACGGCGCGTTTTCCGCCGCCAACGGCATGTTGCAGGTGTCCTGGTCGGTGATATCGGACAAGTCGGACATTCCCTGGCTCAAGATCAGCTGGGACGAAACCGAGGGGCCAACGGTCGAAAATGTCGGGGTGGCAGGCTTCGGCACCAAGCTGCTGCAATCGGCTCTGCGTTCGTTCGACGGCAAGACCGAGGTCAGTTTCCTGAAGACCGGCGTTCACTGCACGATGCAGTGCCGCATTCCCGCGAGTTGAAGGCGGTTACGCAACCGAAACGCGCAAATCGCAATCGCCGTCGCAAGTGGTTGCGCGCCGAATTGACTCTCTATTAATGACGATTGTCGCCCTGCCTGTCCAAAGTGCCGACTTGTAGGAGTGTCGCGGTGTTTTGCAGTTCCGCTTAACCAAAACTACAAGGGACTTTGCCAAGCTTCGCTGCCATGCACAGTCTCTATAAACATGATCTTCAGGCGGCCGCGATGCAGGCCGGTAATGAAGACGCCCTTAATACCGAATTGAGCATTCTGCGGGATGTCCTCAGATTGCTTCCTACCGGCGTGACGGTTCAGGACGAGCACGGCAACTTCCTGCTGGTGAACGATGCCGCCGCCGCATTGCTCGAGATGGCCGCAGCCGCCCCCGCCCCCTCGCAATTGAGCGATCGCCAGGACACCTGTCTTGAATTGCTCCGCAACGGCCGCGCGGCCGTCCTGGAAGAAGCCGTGACCTCCGGTCCGGCCAAACATGTATTTCTGACCTCGCACCGGCCGGCGCGGATCGGCGAACGCAATTTGCTGCTCTCGAGCTCGGCCGACATCACCGAGCAGAAGGCATTCGAGGACGCGCTGTTCCGCTCGGCCTATTATGACGAGCTGACAGGCCTGCCGACCCGGCGGGTGATCGAACACCGCGTCAACACCCTGCTGACGCGCGACGGCGCCCAAAGTAACTTGCAGGTTCACGCTCAAAGTCATTTCGCGCTGGCGTTTCTCGACGTCGATAATTTCAAGCACATCAACGACTATTATGGTCACGCGATCGGCGACGGTCTGCTCGTCGAGATGGCCAAGCGGCTGGGCCTCGATTTGCGCGAATCCGACATCCTGTCGCGCATCAGCGGCGATGAATTCATGCTGCTGCTCAACCCGGTCCAGAGCGAGAGCGAAGTCGCAGAATATATCCATTTCATCCTGCAACGGCTGAAGGCGCCATTCTTCATCGACGATTCGGAGATATTCGCCTCGACCTCGATCGGCGTCTGCCTCTATCCCGAACACGGCCAGAGCTACGACGTGCTGCGCCAGAACGCCGATATCGCGATGTACCGCGTCAAGAACGGCAGCAAGGGTGGAGCCGCGTTCTTCGACACCAGCATGGAGCGCGAGGCGCTGGCGCGGATGAAGGTCGAGCAATCGCTGCGGCTGGCGATCCTGGAAAAGCGGTTTTGCTGCGCGTTCCAGACCAAGGTCGACATCCGTACCAAGGC
>JBOHIT010000151.1:0-6146 GCA_050726155.1 Bradyrhizobium sp. | reverse complement strand
GCCTCAGGCTGCATCAAAGTTGGCGGGTATCGCTGCGCTCCACCCACCCTACGAATTAAGAGACCTGCAATGCGGGACGCTTCCACAGTTGAATTTCGCCGCCCGCTGTTCCATGAAGCATGCCAAGTCAAGAAAACCCCTGAGGGAGCAGTACCATGAAGCTTGTTCGTTACGGCGCGATTGGCCAGGAAAAGCCCGGCCTGATCGATAAATCCGGCCAGTTGCGCGATCTTTCCGCGCATGTGAAAGACCTCAATGGCGAGGCCTATGCCCCCGCCTCGCTGGCCAAGCTCGCCGCACTCGACCCCTCAAAACTTCCCGCCGTCGACGGCAAGCCGCGCTTTGGCGCCCCGGTCACCGGCATCTCCAAATTCGTCGCCATCGGCCTCAACTATGCCGATCACGCCAAGGAAACCGGCTCGCCCATCCCGGCCGAGCCGATCTTCTTCCTGAAGGCCAACACCTCGCTGAGCGGCCCGAACGACGCGATCGAAAAGCCGCGCGAGTCCAAGAAACTCGACTGGGAAGTCGAGATCGCCGCCATCATCGGCACCCGTGCCAAATACGTCTCCGAGGCCGACGCGCTCAATCACGTCGCCGGCTACTGCGTCTGCAACGACGTCTCCGAACGCTACTTCCAGCAGGAGCGCGGCGGCCAATGGACCAAGGGCAAGTCGCACGACACGTTCGGCCCGGTCGGCCCGTGGCTGGTGACCAAGGACGAAGTCGCCGACGTGCAGAAGCTCTCGATGTGGCTCGACGTCAACGGACAGCGCTGCCAGACCGGCTCGACCTCGACCATGATCTTCACCATGGCGAAGTGCATCGCCTACCTCTCGACGTTCCTGACGCTGCTGCCCGGCGACATCGTCACCACGGGCACACCGCCCGGCGTCGGCCTCGGCATGAAGCCGCCGAAATTCCTCAATGTCGGTGACGTCGTCACCCTCGGCATCGAGGGCCTCGGCGAGCAGCGTCAGGTCGTTATCGAGGCGTGAGGCTGCTGGTGCCGGACTCCGGCGCCAGCAACGTCATTGCCTGCAACAAACGCGTAGCGTTTGTGCAAGGGAGCATAGCGACGAAGCAATCCATACTTTCTTTCCGGCGGCGAGAGGGATTGCTTCGCTACGCTCGCAATGACGATTGAATCTCATTTCAAGGGACATCACATGAAACTCAGCTTCTCTCCTGCCTCGCCGTTCGCCCGCAAGGTTCGCATCGCCGCCATCGAGACCGGATTGATCGACAAGATCGAATTCATGCCGGCGGCGGTGGTGCCGGGCCAGGCCAACGACGAATACCAAAAAATATATCCGCTCAAGAAGCTGCCGGCCCTGATCCTCGACAATGGCGAGGTGATCGTCGATTCCTATGTGATCGTCGAGTATCTCGATGAACTCGCCGGGGGTGGAAAGCTGATCCCAACATCGGGCCCGACGCGGTGGAAGGTCAAGAGCGATCACTCGTTGATCCAGGGCATGCTCGATTCCATGTTGCTTTGCCGCTACGAAAAAATGGTGCGGCCGGCAGGCCTGCAATGGCAGGCATGGTCCGACGACCACTGGAACCGGGCGTGGAGCGGCATGGCGCATTTCGAGAAGCAGCCGGATATGCTGTCGCGGCCGTTCGATATCTCGCAGATCGGCCTCGTCTGCGTGCTCGGCTATGCCGACTTCCGCTTCGCCGATTGCGGATGGCGCAAGGCTTATCCGAAACTCGACGCGTTCCACCAGAAGATGCTGGAACGGCCGTCGGTGAAAATCTCGGCACCCCCGCCGGCATAATCTGAAAGCGGAGACGGCAGCATGCGCGAGGGCGGCAGGAAATTGCGCGGCCTCGGCTTCGCTGCCATGCTTGTGCTGGCGACGTCCGCAACGGCACGGGGACAGACCGGCATGACCTGCGGAACACCGACAGCACTCGACGATGGCTGGAGCATCGCCTCGCCCGAAAGCGTCGGCCTCGATGGAATGCGGCTCTGTGCGATCGCGGCGCGGCTGAAGGAAACCGAAGCCAATGTGCATGCCGTGGTCATCGTACGCCACGGCAAGCTGGTGTTCGAACAATATTTTGCCGGCTATGACGAGCCCTGGGGCCAGGACGGCGGGCAGCACAATTTCGATGCCACCACCAGGCACGACATGCGATCGGCATCGAAGAGCGTGATCTCGCTCTTGGTCGGCGTCGCGATCGATCGCAAGCTGATCGCCAGCGCCGATGAGCCCGTCGTCAAGTTCTATCCGGAATACGCCGCGGTCAAAACGCCGGGCTGGGACCAGATCACGCTGCGCCATCTCCTCACCATGTCGTCCGGCATGCAGTGGGACGAGAACCGCGCCTGGAATGATCCCAAGAACGACGAACCGCATCTCGGCACCGACCCCGACCCGGTCCGCTACATCTTGTCGAAGCCGATCGCACATCTGCCGGACGTCGTCTGGACCTATAATGGCGGCGCGACCGACCTGCTCGGCAACATCCTCGAACGTATTTCAGGCAAGCCGCTCGAAGCGTTCGCGCGCGAGGTGCTGTTTGGGCCGATCGGCATCACCGATTTCGAGTGGAAGAATTATCCCAAGAACGGCAAGCTCGCCGCGGCCGTTGGTCTGCGCATCAGGCCGCGCGACGCCGCCAAGCTCGGTCAGGTCGTGCTCAATCGCGGCAACTGGGACGGCAAACCCATCGTCTCGCCTGACTGGATCGAGCAATCGGTGCGGCCACGCTTTCAGGCGATCGGCTATTTCAGCGGGTTGTTCTTCTACGGCCAGCAATGGTGGCTGGGCCGCTCGATCGCGCTGGAAAAAGAAGTAAAATGGATTGCCGCGATGGGCTCGGGCGGGCAGCGCCTTTTCATCGTGCCCGACCGCGACCTGGTGGTGATGACGACATCAGGGCTTTATTTCCGGCCGCGCCAGGGTGACGGCGCGCTGGATATGATGGCGAACTACATTCTTCCGGCCGTGCGGGATGCGCTGGTCGACAAACACAAAGGCGAGAAAAAATGAGCCTGAAATTCACCGTCGGCGATCTCACCATCCACCGCATCATCGAGCAGGAAACCTCCTTCGTGCCGGCGCTGGAGATGCTGCCGGGGTTGACGCCGGACGTGCTGGCGGAAAACCGCGGCTGGATGCGAGAGGCCGGCGCGCTCGACGCCAATGACGTGCTGATCCTGTGTTTCCAGTCTTACATCGTGCAGACGCCGCATCACACCATCCTGATCGACAGTTGCATCGGCAACGACAAGCCGCGGCCGCTGCGCCCGAAATGGAACATGAAGACCGACGACACGTACGCGCGCGCGCTTGCCGCCGCAGGATTCGCCGTCGGCGACATCGACTATGTCATGTGCACGCACCTGCATGTCGACCATGTCGGCTGGAACACGCGGCTGGAAAACGGCCGCTGGGTGCCGACCTTCCCGAAGGCGCGCTACGTGTTCGGCAAGACCGAGTTCGATTACTGGACCGAAATGAATGCCAAGGCGGACGTACCGGTGTTTGGCGACAGCGTGCTGCCGGTGGTAGAGGCCAAGCGGTCAGACATCGTGCGCGACGAATTTGCGATCGGCGACCACACGCGCCTGCTGCCGACACCGGGCCACACCCCCGGGCATCTCGCCTTCACCTTCGGTCGCGGCAAGGACGACGCGGTATTCTCGGGCGATCTGATGCATTCGCCGATTCAGACGCATTTTCCGGAAATGTCGGTGAAGTTCGATCTCGACCAGGCGCAGGCGGGCGTCACGCGCCGCAGCTTTCTCGAACGCTATTGCGACACCGATACGCTGTGCTGCACGGCGCATTTCCCCTCGCCGTCCGTCGGCAAGATCCGCCGCGCCGGCAACGGGTTTTCCTGCGAGGCGATATGAGCGCGGCCGTGGAAGCATTCGAGACGCTGGCGCTGGAAAAGGCCGCAGCGCATGTGATGGTCGTGCGGCTGAACCGGCCGGACGCGTCGAACGCGCTCAACACCCAGATGGGCCGCGATCTCGTGCGCTGCTTCGAGGATGTCGCGCTCGATCCGGCCGATTTGCGCTGCATCGTGCTGACCGGATCGGGCGACAAGGCGTTTTGTGCGGGCGGCGATTTGAAAGAGCGCCGCGGCATGACCGACGAGCAATGGACCCGCCAGCACGTGATCTTCGAGCGGATGGTCCGCGCGCTGATCGATTGCCCGGTGCCGATCATCGGCGCCGTCAACGGTGCGGCCTATGGCGGCGGCTGCGAGATCGCGGGCGCGTGCGATTTCCTCTACGCCGCGGATACTGCGCGCTTCGCGCTGACCGAGGTCACGCTCGGCATCATGCCGGGCGGCGGCGGCACGCAGACCCTGCCCCGCGCGGTCGGCGAGCGCCGCGCCAAGGAACTGATCCTGACCGGCAGGCCGTTTACGGCAGCCCAGGCCCGCGACTGGGGCCTCGTCAACGAGGTGTTTCCGCCGGCGGATCTGCTGCGGGAGGCGCTGGCGACGGCGTCGCACATCGCCCGCAACGCGCCGATCTCGACCCGGCAGGCCAAGCTTGCCATTCATCGCGGCCTGCAATCGTCGCTGCGCGACGGTCTGGCGCTCGAGATCGAGGCCTATAACCGGATGGTACCGACCGAGGACCGCCGCGAAGGCGTGCTGGCGTTCAACGAAAAGCGGCCGCCGAACTTCAAGGGACGGTAACGCGGGATGCGTTTTGTTTGAACAGGCCTGGCCGTGAGCTCACTTGACCTCTCCCGCTTGCGGGGGAGGTCGACGCGCGAAGCGCGGCGGGGTGGGGGCTCTCTGCGCACGATGACTCGCGGCGAGACCCCCACCCCAGCCCTCCCCCGCAAGCGGGAGAGGGAGCGCAATCCCCTTCGCGGTTGCTAATTAACTCCAATTTCGTCCCGCTCAAACTCAATCGAACAGGTTCGGCGTGTGATTCACGACCGCGCCTTCGATCGCCAGCATTTTCAGCTTCGTCACCACGCCGCCATTGGCGGAGAAGCCGCCGGGCTTGTTGCCGGCCGCCAGCACGCGGTGACACGGCACCACGATTGGACAGGGGTTGCGTCCGAGCGCCTGGCCGACGTCGCGCGACAGCTCGACGCCGCCGAGCTTCTTAGCGATGTCGCCATAGGTCATGGTCTGGCCCGGCGGAATGGTGCGCGCGATGTCATAGACGCCACGGTTGAACTCGGGCACGCCGCCGAGGTCGAGCACGACATCGGCAAGGTCGTTCGGCTTGCCGGCCAGTAACTCAACGATCCCCTCGATCGCGGCCTGTACATTGGCCGGCGGGGCTACCTCGTCGATATCGCCATGGCGCTGCTGCAGGCGGGTGCGGGTCTTCTTCTCGTCGCCCATCGGCAGTTGCACCGACACGATGCCCCGTTCGCCCCACACGATGCCGCAGCGGCCGATCGGGGTGTCGAATATCGCAAATTGCGGTTCAGTCATGGTCTCGCTCCAGATCCTCTTGCTCCATGAGCTTGGTGCTGGAGCCTAAGATAGGCTTGGAGAATGTTGCTATCCACCCGAATCCCGGGGGAACCGGCCGGCTTCCCCCGCGAAAATTGATGATAGGAACTAGCCCGCAAACGCCTTTTCGAGATCGGCGATGACGATCTTCTTCATCTGCATCATGGCCTGCATGGCGCGGTTGGCTTTGGTGCGATCGGGATCGCCGAGGTAGCGGCCGAGCGCGGTGGGGATCACCTGCCAGGAGAGGCCGAATTTGTCCTTCAGCCATCCGCACTGCGATTCCGCGCCACCGTCGGCGGTGAGCTTGTCCCAGAAGTAATCCACCTCGGCCTGGGTCTCGACGCTGATGAAGAAGGAGATCGCCTCATTGAACTTGTGTTTCGGGCCGCCATTGAGGGCGCTGAATTTCTGCCCTTCCAGCTCGAAGCTCGCCATGAAGTCGTTGACGATCTCGACCTTGGCATTGGGAAACACCGATTTGTAGAAGGCGACCGCCTCGGGGACATTGTTGTCGAGCCAGAGGAACGGCGTGATCGAAGTCATGACTGAAAATCCTTGTGCGTTGGGTTTGGGTTGAAGGTGCCGCCGCTCAGGCGGCGGGCTTGCTGGCCAGCAATTCGTCGAGGCGCTTGAAGCCGATCTCCATGCCGGTCGCCATCGGCGAGGCGGCGGCCCCCGCCCGAGCCTCAGGC
>JBOHIT010000150.1:0-6464 GCA_050726155.1 Bradyrhizobium sp. | reverse complement strand
TCCGGCCGACGCGCCGGCCGCCACCCTCCAGGTGCGCTATGTCGACACCAATGGCGAAGTGCAGGGGCCGTTTCCGATCCGGTTCGACCCCGAGGCCGCGTTGATCCGCGATCAGCGCAAGATCCTCGACATGACCGCGACGAGCTGGCTGTCGTTTCGCGAATTCAACGGGCTCTTGGTCTATTACACGCATCTGATGTCGTACCGCTGCGCGATCCGCGAGGTGCGCGTCGGCATCGACAGCACGGTGCCCGACAAGGTCCTGAAAATGCCGCCCTGCGATCCCCGGGATCCCAGCGTTATCCCGCACGACTCGCAGCCCTATCTCAAGCTCGCTCCGGCAACCAAATCGGTCTCGGTGGAATTGACCTATCGCGACGGCAGCGTGTCGGAGATCAAGAGCTTCCGGCGATAATGCTTCCGGCGTCGTCCGATTGAGCTCTAGATTTTCGTTTTGACGCGTTTTCTTCACGCGAACCGGTATCCACTTCGCTGGAAAACGCTTTAGAGTCCAAGCTCGGAGGTCGATCATGGACGCAGGCGAGTTTTCTCGACAGCCCCCGGGACGTACCATCAAGGCGCGCTGCTGTATCGGCGGCGGCGGGCCGGCCGGCATGATGCTCGGATATCTGCTGGGTCGCGCCGGGATCGATGTCGTGGTGCTGGAGAAGCACGCCGACTTCTTTCGCGATTTTCGCGGCGACACCGTGCATCCCTCGACCCTGCAGGTGATGGACGAACTCGGCCTGATCGACGGATTCCTGAAACTGCCGCATCAGCGCCTGCAGAAGATGGACGGAATGTTCGGCGGCGCGTCGGTGCGGATCGCCGATCTGAGCCGGCTTAATGTAAAATATCCGTTCATCGCCTTCATGCCGCAGTGGGATTTCCTGAATTTCCTGCGCGAAAGCGGCAAGCGATACGCGTCGCTCAAGGTGATGATGAGTACCGAAGCTATCGATCTGATCCAGCACGGCGGCCGCGTCACCGGCGTGCGGGCAAGGACGCCGGAAGGCGCGGTCGATATCGAAGCCGATCTCACCATCGCCTGCGACGGCCGCCACTCGCTGGTGCGCGAGCAGGCAGGACTTGCGATCGAGGAAATCGGCGCGCCGATGGATGTGCTGTGGTTTCGTGCCGGCAAACGCGAGAACGAAACCGAGAGCGTATTTGCCCGCATCGATCCCGGCCGCATGATGGTGACATTCGATCGTGGCGATTACTGGCAATGCGCCTATGTGATCGCCAAGGGCCAGTATGATGCGGTCAAGGCGAGGGGGTTGCCGGCGCTGCTCGATGATATCGCGCGGATGGCGCCGATCCTCAAAACCGGCCTTGCGGACGTCAAGAGCTGGGATGACGTCAAGCTGCTGACGGTCGCGATCAACCGCCTGCCGCGCTGGACGCGGCCGGGCCTGCTGTGCATCGGCGATGCCGCGCATGCGATGTCGCCGATCGGCGGCGTCGGCGTCAACCTTGCGGTCCAGGACGCGGTCGCGACCGCCAATTTGCTGGCGGCGAGGCTGGTTGATGGTTGTCCGCCCGAGGACGAACTCGACGCGGTGCGCAAGCGCCGCGAGTTCCCGGTGCGGATGACGCAGCGGATGCAGGTCGTGGCGCAAAACAACATTGTCAGCGCCGCGCTGAAGCCGGGCGGTGCGCCGTTGAAGGCTCCGCTGGTGGTGAGGCTGATCACGGCGGTGCCGTGGCTGCAAGGGATCACGGCGCGTTTCGTCGGACTTGGCGTCCGGCCTGAGCATGTGCAGTCGCCAATGCGCGGCTAGGCGCGCGTGTAGCAATCCATCAAGGATAATGGCTGGTTAAATGCGTTCCGAAAGGTTGCGCGGCTGCAACAGCGTTCAACGATTCGAGGTCGCTTACCGAGATTCGAGGTCGTTAACGATATCGATTTCGAATTGGTAAGTTTTTCGCGATGAAAGCTGCACCCATCAACATCAACGGGTGCAAGAATGAAACAATCAAAACTGATTGCAACGCTGGCCTTCACTGCCGCGCTCGGCGCTGGCGCAGCGTCGGCTGCCGATCTCGGGGCACGGCCTTACGCCAAGGCGCCCTACATCGATCCGATCTTCAACTGGGCAGGCTTCTATGTCGGCGGTCATGTCGGCGGCGCCTGGACCAATCAACAATGGATCAACAGCGCCAACACCACGCTGTTCGGCGACCTTATTCCTGGTCAGGGGTTCCGTCAGCGCGGATCGGGCGTTTTTGGCGGCGGCCAGATCGGCTACAACTCGCAGGCCAGCAACTACGTATTCGGTCTTGAGGGCACGCTTTCCGGTCTCAGCAACCGCGGCACGGTGCTTAACACCGTGTTCGCCGGCGGCCTGGACGATCAGTTCAGCTGGCGCAGCGATTGGATGGCGACGATCACAGGTCGCGCCGGCTATGCCGTGAACAACAATCTGTTCTACGTGAAGGGCGGCTATGCCGGCGTCAACAACCGCTTGTCGGTCGCCGACCTGGTACCGGTGACGGGCTCGGGCTCGCAGACCCAGTGGCACAACGGTTGGACCGTCGGCGCCGGTTGGGAATACGGCATCACCCAGAACTGGATTGTCGGTCTCGAATACGACTACGCCGCCTTCGAGCGCAAGAGCTATCAGCTCGCCGGTGTCTCGCCCGGCACCTACACCTTCGATGCAAAACCCCGCGACATTCAGTCGGCCGTTGTCCGTCTGAGCTACAAGTGGGGTGCGCCGCTGGTCGCGCGCTACTGAGATCCAGCTCGCTGTAACGAAGCAAGGCCCCGGCATGTCCGGGGCTTTTTTCGTTTGCCTATGCAGCGCAATCAGCTGCCCACGATGTCCGACAGCGCCGACAACAGCCGGTCGATTTGTTCATCCGTGCCCACGGTGATCCGCAAATAATCGGAGATGCGCGGCGCGGCAAAATGGCGGACGATCACCGCGCGCTGCCGCAACGCGACCGCCAGTGCTGCGCCCTCATGCGCCGGATGGCGCGCGAAGACGAAGTTGGCCGAGGACGGCAGCACTTCGAAGCCGAGCCGGACCAGTCCGCGGTTGAGCTGCTCCCGGCCTTCGATGACGCGAGCGCGCGCCTGTTGAAAATAGGCCTCGTCCTCCAGGGAGGCGATGGCGCCGGCCTGCGCCGGCCGGCCGAGCGGATACGAATTGAAACTGTCCTTCACCCGGGTCAACGCTTCGATCAGGTCGGCGTCGCCGATGGCATAGCCGACCCGCAGCCCGGCCAGCGCCCGGGACTTGGACATGGTCTGGACGACCAGAAGGTTCGGGTGGGAGGCGACCAGCGGAATCGCGGTCTCGGCGCCGAAATCGACATAGGCCTCGTCGATGACAACGGGAACGTCCGGATGCTGCTCCAGCAGGGTCACGATCTCGGCCCGTGACAGCGCAACGCCGGTTGGCGCATTTGGATTGGGCACGATGATCGCTCCGGCCGGCCTTCGATAATCGGCAACGCGGATTTGCATGGCCTCATCGAGCGGCACGGCCTCGTGGGTGATGCCGAACAGGCGGCAATAGACCGGGTAGAAGCTGTAGGTGATGTCAGGGAACAGCAACGGCGCGTCATGCTTCAGCAGCGCGGCGAAGGCGTGGGCCAGCACTTCGTCCGAGCCGTTGCCGACGAACACCTGTTCGGGTTGCACCTGATGGTATCTCGCCAAGGCAACCCGCAACGCCGTCGCCTGTGGGTCCGGATACAGGCGCAGCGTATCAGCGGCCTCGCGCGCGATCGCTTCCAGCACACGCGGGGAGGGACCAATTGGGTTTTCATTGGTGTTGAGCTTGACCAGATCCGACATGCGGGGCTGTTCGCCCGGCACGTAGGGCTTCAGGTCGTGCGTCAGGCGGCTCCAGAAACGGCTCATGGTTCTGTCCAGATATCCTTGTTGAGTGCGACGGGCGGCGTTAGCCCATCACCGAAAAACCGCCGTCGATGGGGATCGCGGTGCCGGTGGTGAAATCGGACGCGTGTGACGACAGAAATACGGCAATCCCGGCGAAATCGTCGATCACGCCCCACCGGGCCGCCGGCGTGCGCGCCAGCACCTTGTCATGCAGCCCCTCGATCTGCGCGCGTGCGCCCTTGGTGAGGTCGGTGTCGATCCAGCCAGGCAGTACGGCATTGACTTGAATGTTGTCCGGCGCCCAGGCCACGGCGCAGGCGCGCGTGAACTGCACGATGCCGCCCTTGCTCGCGGCATAGGCCGACGCAAAGCTGGCGCCGAAGATCGACATCATCGAACCGATATTGATGACCTTGCCGCCTCCGACTTGCTTCATCGCAGGGTATGCCGCCTGCGAGCACAGGAAGGCGCTGGTGAGGTTGGTCGAAATCACGCTGTTCCATTCGGCGAGATCGAGTACGTGCGGTGGCTTGCGGATGCTGATGCCGGCATTGTTGACGAGGATGTCGATCCGGCCGAGGTCGCGGGCAACCCGCGCGACCATGGCATCGACGGCGGCCTTGTCGGTGACGTCGGCGAGCACGGAGATCGCCTTGGCGCCGCCGCGTTCGAGCTCGGCGGCCGCGGCAATCGATTTGGCTTCGTTGCGCCCGACGATCGCGATCGCCGCACCGGCTTCCGCGAGGCCGCGCGCCATACCGAGCCCGATGCCGCCATTGCCGCCGGTGACGATGGCGACTTTTCCCTTGAGGTCGAACAGTCCTGTTTTCATTGTTCTTGTCCGCTGTTGTGATGGAGGGGCAATATTCTCGAGTTGACGCATTTTCTTGACGCGAACCGGTGTCCACTTCGCTGGAAAACGCTCTAGCGGCCACCCTTGCTTTGCCAGATCAGCATCAGGCCGATGGCGCCGAGCACCGCACCATATCCGGCCCATTGCAACTGGTTGATCATGAAGCTCGAGCGCGGCCAGGTGACGGCGCCGGTGCCCTGGCCGATCCACAGCAGGCCGATCGCGAGCGCGAGAAAGCCGACGATCAGGAATGCTCTGGCCATGGATCCACCCCGTTGCCGCTGTGATCTGCGCGGCGTGCCGCCCGCCCTCGAAACCAGCCGTACTATCGATCGAATACAATGCGGGCGCGCTCGGCAAGGGCGGAAATGATCCGGCGTTCGATCCGAGGTGTTCAAAATGGGCCGGTTGCGCCGCACCGTCCAACAGCTCCGGCCAGCCGATGCAGGGGGCTGACTGCCGGATCGGAGGCAACGGCTTCACGCATCAAGGCACAAAAAAGCCCCGGACGATGCCGGGGCTTTTGAGCTGCTGATGTAGCAGAGATCAGTGTGTCGATCAGTACTTGGCGACGACCGCGCCACCCCAATTGAAGCGGTAGACCAGCGAGGTCGAAATGGTCTGGTTCCAGTTGTTGGCCTTGATGTCGCGACCGGTCGACAGGTTCGTGACGTCGAACAGCTCGTTGATCGTCTTCTTCTCGTAGTAGGCCGAACGATACTCGGTCTTCATGAACCAGCCGGGTGCGGAGATGCCGAAGATGTTCAGGTTGTTTTCCACGCCGCCGCCGACGAACCAACCGTTGCGGTTGTAGCTGTTGGTGTGGACTCCGACCGGAAGGCCGCTGAACGCACTGACCATGTCGGTGCCAGAGAAATGGGCGCCAGAGTAACCGCCGTTCACGTACGAAAGAACATTCGGGGCCACCAGGTAGCCGACACGCAAGCCAGCCGCCCAAGAGTCCTCAAGCTTCTGCCGTCCGACCCAGCCTACCGTGGGATCCACGAGGCTGCCCTTGATGCTGCCGAACTGGCCATCACCGAACACGCCGACAACCCAAGTCGGGTTGACCTGCCAGTCATAGCCGATACCAACAGTTCCGAACCAGCCTGAGCCGCCCTGGCGCTGATCAATGGTCAACGGAAGCGCGCCGACCGTGGTCTGAACGTTCTGATCTGACGCCCACAGTCCGCCGCCGGCGCCACCGAAGATATAGCCGCCGGTCCAATTGTAGGCTGCGACCGCCACAGGGGCCTTGGCATAGGGGCGAGCGGCAATGTCGGCTGCGAGAGCCGGGGCGGAAAATGCCGCAACCGCGGTCAGAGCGAGCACCAGTTTCTTCATGTCCAAACCCTCAATCCTTGGCCTCGTAACCGACGGCCCAAATGGTGCACTTGCACCGATTCCCGAATTCCGTGTCAGGACTATACCCGGTTCCACCTGAAATGCTGTTGCGGGGGCACCACACCCGCCCGAAAACGAATTGGGAGAAAAGGCCTGAAAAACCGGTGCGATCGAGCGCCGGTGGGTCAAAACAGGCCGAAAACGGCTCGCGAACCCGAAATCCCTCGGAATCGATCGAGATCAACCCAGATCAACCCAAATCAACCCTTGGATCAGACGTCCAGCAGGTCGTCGCTGGCGAATTCGGCCTTGTCGGAGATGAAGGCAAACCTAGCCTCGGCCTTGGCGCCCATCAGCCGCTCGACCGAATCGGCGGTGCCGGCGCGCTCCTCCGTGAGCAACACCACGCGCAGC
>JBOHIT010000149.1:0-5703 GCA_050726155.1 Bradyrhizobium sp. | reverse complement strand
GCTCAAGGTGGAGAAGCTGAATTTCTACTACGGCGAGAACCACGCGCTGAAGAACATCAATTTCGAGATTCCCGAAAAGCGGGTCACCGCGATGATCGGGCCGTCGGGCTGCGGCAAGTCCACCCTGCTGCGCATCTTCAACCGCATGTATGCGCTCTATCCGGGCCAGCGCGCCGAAGGCAAGATCACCTTCGACGGCGTCGACCTGCTCGGCAAGAACCTCGATTCCACCGTGGTGCGCTCGCGCATCGGCATGGTGTTCCAGAAGCCGACGCCGTTCCCGATGACGATCTACGAAAACATCGCGTTCGGCATCCGCCTCTACGAGAAGATCTCGAAGTCCGAGATGGACGGCCGCGTCGAAAAGGCGTTGCGTGGCGGCGCGCTGTGGAACGAGGTCAAGGACAAGCTCAATGCATCGGGCTTGAGCCTCTCCGGCGGCCAGCAGCAGCGGCTGTGCATCGCGCGCACGGTCGCCGTGCGCCCGGAAGTGATCCTGTTCGACGAGCCCTGTTCGGCGCTGGACCCGATCTCGACCGCCAAGGTCGAGGAATTGATCACGGAACTGGCGGAGGATTACACCATCGCCATCGTCACCCATAACATGCAGCAGGCGGCGCGCGTCTCCGACAAGACCGCTTTCATGTATCTTGGCGAACTGGTCGAGTTCGACGACACCAACAAGATTTTCACCTCGCCGAGCGATCGACGAACCCAGGACTACATCACCGGGCGGTTCGGCTGAGCATGATCCGGAAAAGTGGGGACCGGTTTTCCGAAGAGATCATGCTCAAACAAGGAAATGAATCATGATCCGGTTCAAACCGGATCATGATTTGAGGAGATAACACATGGCTTCTGAACACACCGCGAAGGCGTTCGACAGCGACCTGCAGGAACTGACCCGCCTGGTCGCCGAGATGGGTGGCCTGGTCGAACGCATGATCACCGAATCTGTCGACGCGCTGATCCGCCGCGACATCGCGCTCGGCAAGCGCGTGGTCGCCTCCGACGCCGAAATCGACCGCCTGCAGCACCTCATCGAGGAACGCGCGGTGCTGACCATTGCGCGCCGCCAGCCGATGGCGGTCGACCTGCGCGAGATCGTCGGCGCCATGCGGGTGGCCACCGATCTGGAGCGGATCGGCGACCTCGCCAAGAACATGGGCAAGCGCGTCGCAGCTCTGGAGAACGATTTCCAGCCGCTGAAGCTGATCCGCGGCCTCGAACACATGACCGATCTGGTGCAATCGCAGGTCAAGTCCGTGCTCGACGCCTATGCGTCGCACGACCTGCCGGCGGCGATGGCGGTCTGGAAGGGCGACGAGGAAGTCGACGCCATCTGCACCTCGCTGTTCCGCGAACTCCTGACCTATATGATGGAAGATCCGCGCAACATCTCGTTCTGTATTCACTTAATGTTCTGCGCCAAGAACATCGAACGGATCGGCGACCACGCCACCAACATCGCCGAGACCGTGTTCTACATGATCGAGGGCCAGCAGATCCTCGACAAGCGTCCGAAGGGCGACATGACGAATTTTGCCACCACTGTGCCGGGAAACTAGCCGCGTTTCGCGTACAGAACCGCGTCAAGATGATAGATACACCAAGAGGCTTACATAGATGAACGCACGCATTCTGGTGGTTGAAGACGAGGAAGCGCTCACCACGCTCCTGCGCTACAACCTCGATGCCGAGGGCTATGAGGTCGAGACCGTCGGCCGCGGCGATGACGCCGACACGCGGCTGAAGGAGCGGGTGCCCGACCTGATCGTGCTGGACTGGATGCTGCCGGGCCTCTCCGGCATCGAACTGTGCCGGCGCTTGCGGGCGCGGCCGGAGACCAAGGCGCTGCCGATCATCATGCTCACCGCGCGCGGCGAGGAAAGCGAGCGGGTGCGCGGCCTGGCCACCGGGGCCGACGATTACATCGTGAAACCCTTTTCGGTGCCGGAACTGCTGGCGCGGGTGAAGGGCCTGCTGCGGCGGGCAAGCCCGGAGCGGCTCGCCACCGTGCTGACCTATGGCGACATCGAACTAGACCGCGAAAAGCGCCGCGTCGCGCGCTCGGGCCGTCCGATCGATCTCGGCCCGACCGAATATCGTCTGCTGGAGTTTTTCCTGGAGCATCCCGGCCGCGTCTTCAGCCGCGAGCAGTTGCTCGACTCGGTCTGGGGTCGCGACATCTATATCGACGAGCGCACCGTCGACGTGCATATCGGCCGCTTGCGCAAATTGCTCAATCCGGGCCGCGAGCAGGACCCGATCCGCACCGTGCGCGGCGCCGGCTACGCGCTGGATGATCGGTTTGCCAAGGCGGAGTAAGGCGCGGCGCGCAGCAGAATCTGCGTCGTCCCGGCGAAGGCCGGGACCCATAGCCACCTATTGTTGATTTGGAAATGAGCTGGAGCTCCAGCCAGGCACAACCACACGCGCCTGTGGTTATGGGTCCCGGCTCAAGGCCGGGACGACACCGTTATTGTGGCTTCTACCTTGTCGGCTTCGGCGCCGGACGGCGGCGATCGGAGGCCGGCTGATAGGCGATGCGCGAATGGTGCGCGCAATAGGGCAGGCTGGTCAGCGCCTTGCCGCCGCAGAAAAAGAACTCCGAGCTCGAGGGATCGCCGATCGGCCAATGGCAGGTGGCCTCGTTCAATTCCAGCAGCGTCAGCCGCTGGCTCATCGGCACCACATTGTCGTAGGCGACCGGATCCGGCTCCATCTCGACGTCGAAGGCATGGGCCAGCGCGGTGTTGCCGCGCGACACCGGACGCGACACCCGCATCATCTGCTGGGCTGGGCGGGCCTTGCGCTGGCGCGGTGCGGCCGAGGAGGGGCTCTTGGCGCGGCCGGAAAGGCCGAGCCGGTGAACCTTACCAATCACTGCGTTTCGCGTCACATTTCCGAGTTCCGCGGCGATCTGGCTGGCTGAAAGTCCGCCCTCCCAGAGTTTCTTCAGTTGCTCGACGCGATCGTCGGACCAGGTCAATACCGTCATCGCATTATTCCTTTCGCTTCGCGCTGGCCTACCGGGGGCAACGCTGGCGATGCCAAATCTCAAAAATCCCTGCGCGCAGAATCCCTTACGAGCAGAATCCCTTAGCCCTCGCCGGGCGCGAAAACCGCGCCCGAACGTCTACGCCGCACAAAATGGACTCTTAGGGGTCAGTACCGCCGCACGAGATGTCGTACCCGACAGCCCAGACGCTACAATATGGCGTGACTCTGGCGCAAGAGTCCGCGTCCGTGCGTCCACATGTTCCGACATTTATGCATTGCAATTGGCGTTTTCCACGGCACCGGAATGTTACGGATTGCTTTATCTCGCACTGCAGGAATGGCCTGTTTGAGGCGATTGACACGGTCCACCGCCCGCATAGAATGCTTGTCACGTGCCGCCCCTAAAAGGCGGCACGTTTTGTTTTCGCAAGACTTGTTTTAGCAAGACCGGCTGTGCTGCGTTCGCGCCAATGCACGCTTTGTGGCCGGTCTCCAACCTCAGTGAACGCCATGACCAACAGCGCGCCGTCGCATCTGCTTCCCGTCTTTGCCCGAGTTGAACTCGGCTTCGAGCGCGGCGAAGGCGCGTGGCTGATTTCAACCACCGGCGAGCGCTATCTCGATTTCACCTCGGGCGTGGCGGTCAATGCGCTCGGGCATGCGCATCCGCGTCTGGTCGCGGCCTTGCAGGAGCAGGCGACAAAGCTCTGGCACATGTCGAACCTGTTCAGGAGCCCGGACGGCGACAAGCTCGCAGCCCGGCTGTGCGAGCAGAGCTTTGCCGATTTCGTGTTCTTCTGTAATTCCGGCGCCGAGGCGATGGAATGCGCGATCAAGGTCGCGCGCCGCTATCACGCCGCCAAAGGCCATCCCGAGCGCTACCGCCTCGTCACCTTCGAGGGCGCGTTCCACGGCCGCACGTTGGGCACGCTGGCGGCGACGGGCTCGGCCAAATATCTCGAAGGCTTCGGTCCGCCGCTCGACGGCTTCGACCAGGTCGCCCATGGCGATCTCGAAGCGGTCAAGAAGGCGATCGGTCCGCACACCGCGGCGATCGTGATCGAGCCGGTGCAGGGCGAGGGTGGCGTGCGCAGCGCGCCGCATGCGTTCTACAAGTCGTTGCGCCAATTGTGCGACGACAAGGGCCTGCTGCTGATCTTCGACGAAGTGCAGACCGGCATGGGCCGCACCGGCGATCTCTTTGCCTATAAGCGCCTCGGCGTCACCCCCGATATCATGTCGCTCGCCAAGGCGCTCGGCGGCGGCTTTCCGATCGGCGCGTGCCTGGCCACGGCGGAAGCCGCGTCCGGCATGACGCCGGGCTCGCACGGATCGACCTTCGGCGGCAATCCGCTGGCGGTCGCGGCCGCCAATGCGGTGCTCGACGTGATGCTCAAGCCCGGCTTCTTCGATCACGTGCAGAAGATGTCGCTGCTGCTGAAGCAGAAACTCGCATCCGTGGTCGATCGCTATCCGTCCGTGCTGGCGGAAGTGCGCGGCGAAGGCCTTCTGATCGGCGTCAAGGCCGTGGTGCCGTCGGGCGACCTCGTCGCTGCGCTACGCGACCAGAAGCTGCTCACCGTCGGCGCCGGCGACAATGTCGTGCGCTTCCTCGCACCCCTGATCGTTTCAGAAGCCGAGATCGAGCAATCCGTCCAGAGCCTCGAACGCGCCTGCATCGCATTGTCGGGCGACAAGTCAAGGAAGGCGGCGGGGTGATGAGCAAGTCCGTCCGTCACTTCCTCGACATCAGCGAACTGCCGCCGAAGGAATTGCGCAACATGCTGGCCGCCAGCGTCGCCATGAAGGCGAAGCTGAAGGCGCATGAGAAGAACAAGAAGCCGCTCGAGGGCAAGACGCTGGCGATGATCTTCGACAAGCCGTCGACCCGCACCCGCGTCTCGTTCGACGTCGGCATGCGCCAGCTCGGCGGTGAATCGATCATGCTGACCGGTACCGAAATGCAGCTCGGCCGCGGCGAGACCATCGCCGATACCGCGCGCGTGCTGTCGCGTTACGTCGATGCGATCATGATCCGCATCCTCAACCATGATGCGCTGCTCGAACTCGCCGCCAACGCCACCGTGCCCGTCATCAACGGGCTGACCCGGCGCTCGCATCCCTGCCAGGTGATGGCGGACCTGATGACGTTCGAGGAGCATCGCGGTTCGATCGAGGGCCGCACCGTGGCCTGGACCGGCGACGACAATAACGTGCTGACGTCGTGGGCGCATGCGGCGGAGCGTCTGAAGTTCAATCTCAACGTCGCCACCCCGCCGCAGCTGGCGCCGAACAAGGCGCTGAAGGAATGGATCAAGGCGACGCAGGCGCCGATCGTGCTCGGCAATGATCCGGAAGCCGCCGTTGCCGGCGCCGATTGCGTCGTCACCGACACCTGGGTGTCGATGGGCGACAAGGAAGCACGCCGCCGCCACAATATTCTGAAGCCCTATCAGGTCAATCGCGCGCTGATGAAGAACGCGAAGCCGGATGCGATCTTCATGCATTGTCTCCCCGCGCATCGCGGCGAGGAAGTCACCGACGAAGTGATCGACAGTCCGCAGTCGGTGGTGTTCGACGAGGCGGAAAACCGCCTGCACGCGCAGAAAGGAATTCTGGCGTGGTGCATGGGAGCCCCCGCGGCATGAGCGCGGAACAAACCGCGCGATTGCCGAATGAGCAGCCCGACGACGACAAGGT
>JBOHIT010000148.1:0-3305 GCA_050726155.1 Bradyrhizobium sp. | reverse complement strand
AGCGCACGCCCGAAACCATCGCGATGAATCTTCTCGCGTACCTGAAAGCTGCCAGCGAACCCGGATTGCGCCGACTGATTCTGATCGATGGGCCGGTGGTGTTGGGCTTGCAGCGGTGGCGGGAGATCGACGATCGGCACTTCTTTGCGTCGATCCACAGCGGCCTTGTCGCGATCATGGGGCCGAAAGCCTCTCGCAAGCAGATCGAGTCTGCCGCCCGGCTCGTTGCCGGCGCAGTGATGGAGGCCGCGTTGGCAACAGGCGCTTCCGAAAATCCGGTCGCCGTTGCACGCGTTTACTGCGCGACCTTACGGAGCATGCTGTACGGCCTTCAAAAAGATTCCTGAGAATTCTCCGCGGCGCCACGGAAAAGGCATTTCTTAAAGCTTGACTTACCGACTTGGAGTCGGTTACTGGTCCTCCATAAACAAAATTCAAAAGGGAGGATGCAATGTCGCGAGCGCAACCGGCTGAAAAGAGTCTCGATACGCAGGCGTTGTTTGCCCGTTACCATGTCGGGTGGAAGACGCGGAATCCGGATTTGATCGCATCGCTGCATTCTGAAGACACCATCTTCTGGGTGCACGACGGAGCAGAGTCGATCAACGGACGCGAACCGCTCCAGCGGTATTGTGTCGAATTATTCGCCAAATCCGCGTTCGGTTTCGAAGAAGGGCGGATGTTCTTCGGCGTCGATTACTGGATTTTCGAATGGTCCATGATCATGAACCTGGTCGATACAGGCGGTAGCCCGTTCACGGCCAGGATCGAGATGCTTGATGTCGTCACGGTCAATCAAGCCGGTGAAGTGACCCGCAAGGACGTCTATGTGAACGGTGCCCAACGGGCCGATGCCTTCGACCGCGCCGGCCTTAGTACGCGCAGAGGTCCGAACTGACGGCTGCACGGACTGTGGTCGGAATCGCCAACGCGAATCTGCCACGCGCCGGGAAGCGAGTTGGGTGGGGACTGCATGTAGCGCCCGTTGCTGGGCACGGCCATGGGCGGTCTTACAAATTGCGCGATGATGGATTCGTGCCCCTGATTTGCCCGACGTGTCAAAATGTTTTTTGCGGGGTAAGCACCCATGCCAAGGACTCCTTTGTTTGCATGGGGTTCCTTTCTTTGCATGGGGTTGTTTTCGATATTTTGGTTTACCGCGCTGGCCGACGCCTCATTTGAAGAAATGCACAAGTCCGATGCTCAGGCCGAGCAGCAGGAGCAGCGATAGCGTGACGGCGGCGGTGACCCTGCCGCCGACCGTAGAGAGAACGCGCACGTCGACGCCGAGGCCGAGGGCTGCCATCGACAGTACGGTGAGGATGGCCGCGGTTTTCGTCACTGGCGCGACTGCGACATCCGGCACCAGTTGCAGCGAGCGCAGCGCGGTGAGCACGAGAAAGCCGATGATGAACCACGGCACCAGCTTGAACGGGCTGATCGCAACCGCCTTGGTGGCGTCGGCATGGCGCTTGCGGCGGCGCGCGGCGACGAGCGAGAGCCCGACGACGATCGGCCCCAGCATCAGCACGCGCACCAGTTTTACCAGCGTGCCGATCTGCGTGCTGACGATCCCGGCGGGCACGGTCGCCGCCAGCACCTGCGGAACGGCATAGACGGTGAGGCCCGCCAGAATGCCGTATTGCGTCGCGGACAGGCCGAGCAACGGGATCAGCAGCGGCAGGCCCAGTACCATCAAGACACCGAGGATCGCGGTGAACGAGATCGACGAGGCGACATCGTCGCCGTCGGCGCCGATCACGGGCGCCACCGCGGCGATGGCCGAATTGCCGCAGATCGAATTGCCGCAGGCGATGAGGATCGACAGCTTTGTCGGCAGGCCGAGCATCCGGCTGAGGCCGTAGGTGACCGCCAGCATGACAGTGACGGTGCCGGCGATCGCCGCGACCAGGAGATAGCCGGACGCCACGATTGCGGCAAAGCTGACGGAGGCGCCGAGCAGCATGACGGCGACCTCGAGCAGCTGTTTGGCGCTGAAGGCAATGCCGGAGCGCCAGCGTTCGGACGGTTGCCAGGCGGTGCGGATCGCCATCCCGAGCAGGATCGCGATGACCAGCGCTTCGACATAGGGGTGAGCGAAGAAGCGCTCTTCGACGAGCTGGGCGCCGAGCGAAACCGCGGTGATGGCGCCGCACAGTGCGATGCCGGGAATGAGGGCCAGGCTGCGGCCGAGCGCGCCAGGACCCGACTTTATCCCGTCCGACTCGTGTTCTTGTTGCAGCACCTGTCCCCCGTTTTGGAGAACAGTTTATGCGCCGGTCTGCCCGGCTTCACCAATAAATTTTCGATTGACCGGGATGGGGAGAGTATTTTTCCTCCAGCCGTCGGCCGGGGCTGGCATGGCGCGCGCTAGATCAAACCGAGCAGGCCCTGCGCCCACGCCACGGCGTTTCCGAAGCTGAAGGCGCCCGGCTCGAAGTAAACCGCGCGTGCCAGCACGATAATGCCAACCAGGCCCCAGAACATTCCGACACCGGCCGATTTCAGCCAGCTCGACGCGCGCTCCGGCGCGGCCGCCGAATCGGCGGTCGGGACCAGTTCTCCAAAGGGATCGAAGGCGGGCGGGCTCATGACGGCTTCCGTTGCGAGCCCCTAATGTCGCCCAGTTGGGCCTGAAAACAAGGGTAGCGGTATGCAATCTGCGGCCTGAACGTGGAAGCGCCTTTCCCGGCGCGGTTCCCGGGTAGGGTTTTCTTCTCCTGGCCCGAATTCATGCCGCTTGACCCGGCCGTATTCCCAGCCACACTGGTGCGAATCCGAAACAGGAGCCGCCCATGGTATTTCTCATTACCGCGCTCGATACATCGGGAACCGTGACGTTGCGGCGAGAGTCGGTGATGGCCGCGATGAAAAAGGCCGACGAACTGATCTCCGACGGCTGCTGGGACGTCGAGATCGTGACGCCTGACGGCGCCACCTACAATTCCGGTGAGTTTGAACAGTTGCGAGAACGGGTGTCAGGCCGCCCAGCCCTGTCCGCCGCCGTCGATTCGCAGCACCTGTCCTGAGACGAACGCCCCCATCGGGCCCGCAAACATTTCGACGACGCGCGCGACCTCATCGACGGTGGCAATGCGATCGAGCGTACCGGTTTCGACCATCCTGTTCTGGTCGACCGCGCGCGTTCCCATGAAGCGGCCGGTGCGGGTGTCGCCCGGTGCGATGCAGTTCACATTGATGTCGTAGGATCGCAGCTGATCGGCGAGGCAGCGTGTGTAATGCGTCATGCCGGCCTTGGCGACGGCGTAGATCGATCCATTGGTGCGGCCCTTGAAGGCCGCGAC
>JBOHIT010000147.1:0-10227 GCA_050726155.1 Bradyrhizobium sp. | reverse complement strand
CCCGCAAACCACGCACGTCGCAATTCCCTGTTCTTAAAGTTCTTCGTATTGTTCTTGAGAGATTTGGCTGCCCCCGCCCCGTGGTGATGTCCGCGGGCTGGATAAGCAACGATCCCTTAACCTAATTTGCGCGCAATTTGCCGCAAATGCGCGCAAACGTCCATATGCCGATGGATATACCTTCGCTTAATCATGAATGGCCTGGGGAAAAGAGATTCTTCAAAGGCACCCGAGGGTTGATCATAGCTTGGGTTCCCGAAATTGAACCCGACCACGCCTCAGATCCGGTGTTAGATTATTTTGAGAAAAGCCGAGCAAAACCACGGATTAAAGCGAACCTCTCGGGGTTATGCGCGAACTGACCCAGGCGAGCCTCCCTCAAATGAGGGAGCCATCCAATTGGAGGCTGCCCCAGCGTGGGCGCATCTTCCCGGTTAGTGCTACGGTACACGTCACCTCCCGTACTTCTCTGGAGAGAACAGAGTCGCACCTGCACCAAGTAACACTCCCCAATGTGAGCGCCAGGCAGCGGAGCGGCACCAAATTTATCTCTCCTGTCGTTGATCGGCCTCCCGACTTCGCATCATCTCATGCAATGAAATCGTGAGATTGACTCATCATGCCGGCATCATCCCTGGCGGGTGATGAACACAATTGGAAAGCCGTCCCTCCCGCGGGGGGACGGCTTTTTCGATGCCGAAATATTGTGGGATCAAGCCTATCGTTGAAGTGTCCGGCCTCCGCAATGCCTCCACGATCGCTGTTGCGCTCTTCAAACCCTTGCTGTTTGATGTCCTGATATTCGAGCTGCCACTTATTCAACAACCATTTGTTCTTTGGAGTTTTTGATCATGGAGTACCGCAACGTCGAATATTCCGTCTTTCAAGAGGCCAATCAAGACACCTGGAAATGGACGGTCAATGTCAACGCAAACACGGTAGAAGCCGGCACGCGCAAGACCCGCGAGGCCGCGTTGGCAGCCGTCGTACTCACCATTGATAGATGGAAGGCGCGAACAAAAATCCAGGTAGCTGCCGGAGGCGACAATGTCTCTGTCGTCTGATCGGCGGGCGCCGTAAAACACTGGCCCGCGACTGCTGCTGCCGTTGAAACCACCATCGGGTTTGCACGGGGAGACAAGGTCGGCCAGGTCCGACCACCTTCGATCAAGCCATAGCCAATCGAAGCAACCACACGGTGGTGCGGATGATTAGTTCAACGAAACTGCTTCGTTCGGCTTTGCATCCGCGATAACGCAGGCTCCGAAAAGAGCCCCCTCTTCGGCAGCCTGATTTTGGCGAAAGAGGGCCATAAAGCCTTCGGCGATCCGCAGCCAGGCCGCCCTATCCCGTTCATTCGCTGCCACCTTCGCATACGTGAACGAAGCCACTGCCCGTCGCCAATATTCGGCATCTCTGCCCATCGAGAAGAGCCCTCAAGTGAAAAAACGATCTTCGAAATCGATTTGGCGACACCGAGCCTTGCCAGCGCTAATTTAGTTACAATTTCAAATTCATAACTGGGCGTCAATTGGCTTTGCGGAAGTTAGCGATTTGGGCCCGAGAATTAGCGGCATTCGCCAATACGCTGAGAACGCTCAATTATTCAAGGCTAGAGATTGAGGTTACCTGCAGGTGCCTGAGCTGCAAAAGCCAGCCAAGGACAACTGGCTGCGCGACCCGCCTGCTGCCTTCTCCGTAAATTTACGGACTCAATTGTCGGTTGCAGCCGTGCGTGCTGGCTTAAACCACAGCGGGCGGCGGTTGGCGGCCCTAACAGCATCCCTGCCGGCAAAGCCGATTAGGTGTTTGCTAACCAGTTTCCTCCAACAATACCGCAGCGGACCTCGCACCTTATTACCGCCGATCAAGGTCCGCGACATGTATCCGACACGGATTGCCCTGCTCTTCTTGTCAATCGCGCTCTGTAGCTGTGCGGCGCCGCCTGCTCGCATCCATTTCGACACATCGCTGAAGTCTCGAATGGTCGCCTGGGATGGACTGGGTCGCGATCCCAATCTTCCCCGCGCCAGGGTGAAACGCGCCGCGGACCCGGCGAACGAGGGCGATTCAAACCGGAAGCGCGAGCAAGTGCTCGTCTCCCTGCATCCCTATTCAGCGTCATGGTGGGCCGTCCATAACGAGATGGAAGCTGAAAATGACAAGCGACTGGCACGGAAGCTTGTGATCTGCGCCAGCTGTTTGCATCGCGCGTCGGAAGGTGTCACCGGAACCATAACTGCCGATTGATCTCGGCGTATTTCATGAAGATCAATCAGGGCTCCTGAGCAACGACTGATCAGTTCGCACCAATAGTTTCAACAGCCGCTTCCCGATCTGTATTTTGCGGACGACGGCATAGCCGCAATGAATTTCATCCGCCGCAGAAACCTGGCCTTCCGTGAAGAGCGGCTGCTGGATTGATCGACGTTGAGCGGCTAAGAAGCGCTCCAGGATTGCCTCAATCCGGGCGCTAAAGAATGCGACTTTGCCCCATTCAGAGCTCTCGGGGGCAGCAGGTTGAACCGGGGGTGAAGGCAAGAAAATGAATACCGACAAACTTCAGACGCTCGACAATCTCCTTGCGGATATATTCCGCGAGCCTCCCCTGATTCCGACCCATCTAGAACCCTCGCCTTCAGCTTTGCATGACCAGCCAAATGACGAGGCGCCCCCCGTTCAAGCCCCCATCGTCGACACGTTACCCGATACGGAAAAGGCGGTGAGGCTCGTGGAGCAAGCAAAGTCCGTGCTGGCGGGATTGAACAGCGACACCGCTATCCGGCTCCGCTGGACAATGCGCGACATAAAGGCCAAGCGCACGAAGTTATCTCCCGTTAGCCCAAATGACCTGGGGGCGCTGCTGGATCTGGGCTTGGTCGAGATGCGCGAAGGCGCACCAGTCCTTACCGATATCGGTTTTCTCGCGCTGGATTGATGGCAAAATGGAGCGTTGGCCTCGCGCGGCGCTCGCTGAATATGCTCCCGATCATAACCCGGACTAGCGCCAATCTTCCCGATGAAGCTAGATTCGCAGGCCCACGAAACATTACTGAAACAGGGGTTGCCTAGCCTTGCGTTGCTGGGACAACGGGGTAGCACCATGTGGGCAATCATCAACATTTTGTATCAGGACTACTGCGAAGCACGGGTCGAGGAGATACGTCGATCGGAGAAAACCCGCTGAGGGCGCGTCCTGTCCCGCCAAGCTTTTTCGTCAGTTAGGGCGTTGTGCGGGCACGCGCGGTTTGACGATTCCTGGACAAGAGGCGATGGTGCTCTCAACCAAACCTACGCTCACAGCCGGCTGTACGCCCTTACTGAATGACCAGGAAAAGGTAAATGGATACCGATGAACAGCACGCGCACTTCGCTTGGGATCTGCTGGATTCAGCCAAGCGAGTAACCGCGCCGCAAGTCATCCAGGAACCGCAAGGCACCCGAGAACGAGGCCCCGCGTCGCGGAGCGATCCCGAACCACCGCCCGTGTCACAATTTTCCGAGCCGGGCTCTACAGAACAACTGCGCGGCATGCCCATGGCCGAAGCTTCGTTGACGGTTGGCAGCAAGCCTCCTGCAGCGGTCACCCAGCCGGCGCCGGAAGCCCAAACGGAAGAACTGTTCACCCTACCAGTGCGATCGGACCCTGCTCCGGAAAACGAGCCGCCGTGCGAGCTCGAACCTGTGCCCGTGCGGCTGCCAGTGACGGCGCAGCAATCCCTGCCGGATCGAAGTGATGGCGATGTTCCGAAGCTAAGCTGGATCGACGTCGGAAGGTCGACCGAGCCTGGTCAATACAGATCGCGGTACGGCCTGGTCGAGGTTCGTGCACAAGATATCCGGATCTGGAAAATGCATCCACGTGCAGCTTTTGCGGTCATGCAACCGTCGCCCTACTCGGAGCGAAATGTCTCCTGGCTTGGCTCATTCGATCTAGGCGATCAAGAGCAGGTCGCGGAGGACGAAAGGTAGGATCCCGGCCAAACTTGCGGTCTTGCGCCCAGTCGAGATCGCGAGGCTCTTGCCGAACGAGCCAGTTTTGCGCCGGCCGCCAGAATCCGCCGCCCATACGAAGCGGGCGCAGCAGTTGGAATCCCTCTGCGGCCATAGCTGCATCGAAAGAATATCGTTTCAAACGTGCACGAGGTAATCGCTCGGGTGCACGCTTGAAGCGACCACGTTTTTCAGCAGCAACGTATCGTGAGCGTCAAGGGTGATCAGCGTATCGTTGCCCTGCTGCACGGCCGTCGGGATCGACGCTCCTGTGATATTGAGGAATTGACGAACGTCCAGTCTGTCAATCCCCGCTTCGAAGTCGGTTATCGTGTGCTGCACGTTACCCGAAGCGACCGGCGTGAACAGGAACTGATCCTGGCCGGCGCCACCGGTTAGCACATCCGTGCTGTCGGTCGCGAATATCACGTCTTTGCCAGAGGTTCCTTGCAGCGCGATATTCGGTCCCGTTCCGGCCTGGTTGAAGATAAAGCTTACGGTATCGGTTGCCCCGAAGAGGTCGGTGACAGTAAGCGTCACTTTGTCGGTCGCAGGCGCAGTGATGCCCGGATCATACGTCACACCGGTCGTAAGGGTAGCGTTGACGTGCGTCAACGAACCCGAGTCCGACGACGGCGTTATGGTGGTCCCTGATGCCGCAGCTCCGGTTGTCGCCGTAAGGTTGAAGGTTCCCACTGAGGCGGCTGGATCGGAGTCGGTCACTTGCACACCAAGTACCGTCGTCGTCCCGTTGAGATTGTTGAAAGAGGTTGTCAAATTGTCGGTCAGGATAATTGGCGACTGGTGGTTCCAGGTGATGTTCGTACCGCCACCGCCGTCAGAAGTGATCGTGAAGCCCGCCGGGTCGTAGTTACCGATCAGCTGGAAGGAGCCGGTACCGTAATTGATCTGAAGATGGCCGGAATTGGTGACGCCGACATTGGCCGGCGCGATTCCGACCAGGTCGATCGTGTCGCCGAAGGAAAATCCGGTGACCGTGCCGGTGAAATGCAAGGCGTCGTCGAGTTTCAGCGTACCGACCGCCGTGGAGGTGAACTGGACATTCGCGTCGGAAGCGCCACCAAACTCCATCGTCGCACCATAGATCACGACCACGCCGGCGCCCGTGATCGGCCCGCCGACCATGAGGCTGCCCGACTGCACCTCGATGGTACCCGTATTCGAGATCCCCGCGAGCCCGGAAATCGCGGACACGCCGTTGCTGTCGATCAAGCCCGCATTCACCAGGGTGCTGTTCCCCGTGAACACGCTCGTCCCTCCGTTCAGCGACCAGTCGCCACCGAGCTCGTTGGTGAAAGTAACGTTGTAACCGCTCGCATTGCCCACCACGTGCCCGAAATTATCGATGATGGCCGTTCCGGCCCCTGTCGTCAGGGCGATCACTGCGTCGGTGGTGGCCGTGACGGTCCCGCTGTTCGTTATGCTGACATTCCCGCCATTGTAACCGAGCGCCGCAGCGCCGTAGCGTCCGCCGCTCACGCCGGCTCCGACCTCAATAACGATCGTGATATCACCGGTGCCGTAATTGACGCCGCGAATACCGTCCGCGCCCGCCGCCGCGAAAATGTTCGCGTAATTGTCGATCGAGACGTTGCCGTGGACGCTGCCATTGGGCGTATCCAAGTTGTTGGGGTTGTAACCGGCCAGGATGCCAGCCGCCGGATCACCCGAACCGGTGAGGATGGTGCCCGAGGTAATGGTACCGAAGGCCAGCACCGAAACTGTACTCGTCGACGGTACGACAACCGACGGATTGGCAGGATCGGCCGATATCGCCTTGTTCACCGCAGCGATGCCTGAGCTGCCGGAGGTAATGCTGGTGTTGGCCGAGGTCGTCACGCGAACGCTGCTGGGTCCGAAGGACTGCGCTACGATACCGACACCCGTTCCGTTTGGCGCACTGACGCCTCCGAGGGCAATGATGGTTCCCCCGAAATTGTTGACCGTAACGTCACCAACGCCGTAGTTGTAGGCCCGAATGCCATCGCCCGAATCCGCAGTAATATTGCCGAAGTTGTTGACGACAACTTCGCCATGGACGTTGTAGTTCGCAAGATTGCCGGGAGCCGGGTTTGTCGTCCCGCCGATATAGCCAGCAAGGATTCCGGCCGGCCGATTGCTGAACCCGGTCAGACCAGCGCCGGAATGGATAGTGGCAGCATTTGTCACGACAACCGAGCTATTGACGGACTCAGCAATGCTCGTAGCCTGGCTGACCGCGTTGATGCCCGCGCTCCCCAGGTGGGAATCGATCGTAGCTCCCGTCCCGGTAATGACCGATATGCTGCCCGCATCGGTGCTCAAGGCGAGGATGCCGTAGGCCGTGCTTGAAGCTATACCCGCAGTGATTGTGGTGCTGGTAGAAGCATTGGCATAGACGTTGACAGCGATATCACCTGTTCCCGCGCCTTCAGCATGGGCATAGATTCCATGCGAGCCCGCCGTGATATTGGCGCCAATCGCATTGTTCACGGTGATATTGCCGTTGCCGAAATGATACCCTTGGAGGCCGTAACCGGTATCGGACGTCACGATCGCAGCATTGTTGATGAAGACACTGCCATTGATCAACAGGTTCGCCTGGCCGCCATTACCGAAGAAGCCCGCGGCAATGCCGGACGGCGTATTCCCGCTATTGGTTGTCAGGTTGCGGGCATGGATCGTGCCCGCCGTCGTAACGGCGATCACGGCTGGGGTAGCGGCGAAGAGCGCGGCAAGGTCGGAGCCCGCGGTCGGATTTGCGTCGTTGACCGCATTGATGCCGTTGCTGCCGGAATCGATGGAGCTCCCCCCGAACGTGGTGACGGTGATGTTGCCGGGCCCCCGGTTGGTGGCCGCGACGCCATAGGGGGCATTGCCGCCATTCACCGAACTCGCTGCGGTCAGCGCCTGAATTGAAACACCATTGCCCACGCTCACCGTGATATCGCCAACACCGTAATTGTAGGCAAGGATACCGGGGCCCGCCGCAGCAAGGATGGTCGGGTTGGGATTGCCAAAGGGATTGCCGTCACTGGCCACATTGACGATCACGTTGCCGTACACATCTTTATTGAACGAGCCGGAGCCGTTGGGATTGTAGCCGGCCTGGATCGCGGACGGCGAGCTGCCCGAGTTATTGACATTGGCGCCGGATGAAATGAACCCCTGGCTATAGACCGAAACGGTACTGCCGCTGCCGCTAGCAATTGCAGTCGCCTGGTTGCCGACATTGATACCGGTGCTGCCTGACGTGATCGTGGTGCCCCAGCCGGCATTCACCAGTGCACTGCCTGCGCCATAGTTGAAGGCAAAGATTCCGTACTGAGTAAGGCCGGTGCCGGTGCCGGTTGATCCCCCGTTGACTGCCGTGATCGTCTGGCCCGCTCCAAGCGTCACCGAGGTGTTTCCGGACCCGTAGTTGAAAGCGTAGAGGCCGGCTCCGGCCTGCGCAGTGATGTTGGCGCGATTCTCGATCGTGACGTCGCCAGTGATCGCGGCGTTTGGCACCGATGTGTTGTTGTTGAGAATGCCCGCGCGAATACCGGCCGCACCGCTGCTGGCAAGGCCTGCTGTGTTCGTGCCACTCGTGATGTTGGACGAATTATAGACAGTGACGTTGCCACCCGCGCCGCCGGTCGGCATCTGCGCTTCGAATGCAGCGATCCCGATGAGGCCGGCATTGATCGTGCCGCCCGACGTCATGATATTGATGCCGCCGCTGCCCGAAGCCCTGCCGAAGATACCGTTCGAATTCGTTCCAGTCAGCGTGACGAATCCGCTGACAATATTGATATTGCCGTTGACCGTATTGGCGACAATAGCGTTCGTGACGCCGCTGACATTATTGTAGTTGACGATATCAGCGGAACCACTGCCGCTGCCGCCGGCGCTGGTGTTGATGTTGATGCCGGTACCACCACTCGAAACACCCGCAGCGTTGATAATCGCGGCGCTTGCGCCAGACGTCGTGACATTGACGCCAGAGCCTGCACCCGTCATCGTGATCTGCGACGTCGAGTTAATAACGACGGAATAATTGTTGCTGGCGACGTTATCGGCGGTCGTCACGAAGAAGCCGGTTCCGGGAGCCGAGATCACATCGTTGGCTAGAATGTAGAAGGTCGATACCACCGGATTGTAGGTGCTTGGTGCGTTGTTCGAAACGATGGTCGCCGACGTCGGCACCAGAACGATCTGGTTCGGTGCGAGAACGTTGAACATATTCCCGGACAGTCCTGAACCGGACACCTGGAACGAGTAATTCTGGGTACCGGTCACGGTCAGCGTCGAGCCGGCGACATTCGCGGCCGTGATGTTGCCCGTTTGCAGGGTGATGACGGAGCCGAGATTGCCGTTGCTGCCGGACATGAAGTTGAGCGGCAAGTTCGACCCGACCGACGCCGGGTTGTCGAACGTCAGAAGCCCCCTGCCGGCAAAGTTGATGGCTTGCGTGGAAGCGACGGAAAAGCCGAGTTCGAGGGCCGAACGGTCACCCAGCGTGACCGTTCCCGCCCCGGTCACATTGCCAAAGATCTGCGCCGAACTGTTCGGCAAGACAATGATGTTGCCCGTATTCGACAACGCGAGCGTGCCGTTGGATGACAGGCTGGCCAGACCTGAAAGGGTCATCATGCCGGCATTGTTGATCGCAGGCGCGCCGTTACCCAAATTGTTCCAGCCGTTCAGATTCCAGATGCCCCCGATCGCATTGGTAATGATGCCGTTCGCGTTGAACGAGACGTTGCCGGTGATCACGCCGCCGTTGCTGTTGGTGACCGCGCCGTTGCCATTGATTGTGACCACAATATTGTTGGTCGTCCGCGCGAATAAACCTGCTGCAATGGTACCGCTGTTACCGAGAGTCGCGGTCTGATTGCTGTTTGCGTTGCCAATGTTCACCACCGGCATGTACGGCGCACCGGGCGCGACGATGGTGCCGGAGTTGATCACCGAGATCAGGCCATTGACGCTGGATGGATTGATCGCGCCGTTGCCGGTGTTGATGCCGATGCTGCCCGCAGCGATCGTGCCACGATTATCGACCGTAATATTGCCGCCACCAGCATTAAAGGCATTCACGCCGCTCTGCGCGGCAGTGATCGACGACGCGACTTGCAGCGTGGCGGAGATATTGCCCACGCCATTGTTGTTGAGACCGATTCCGGCCCCGGAGACCGCCTTGATGGTCGCCGAATTGTCGAGAACCACGTTGCCGTGGACAGCCGTATTGAGTGAGCCGTTGTAGCCAGCGGAAATGCCGGACGGTGTGCCGCCTCCCTGGAAGAAATTGTAACCAGCGGTGATCGTGCCTTGCTGCGTCGTGATTGTGATCTGGCTCAAGGCCGTCGTGCTGCTAGCCACGAGATTGGCATTGATTCCGGTTCCGCCGGAACGGATCACATCACCCGAGCCGGTTGTGATCGAGATGCTTCCGCCGGTCGGATTGTTGGCATTTATGGCGGCGAAGCCATAAAGCGAGCCGGCCGTAACCGTCGCGTTGGCCTCGACATTGATGCTCACGTTTGAGGGCGATGCTGTGCCCGAAACCACCGAACTTACCGAGATCCCGAACTGCGCGCCCGACACCGAGGTACCGGTCCGGTCGACAATCGAAAGGTTGCCGTAGCCGACATGGAAGGCAACGATGCCAGTCCCGGCCCTGGCCGAAATGTTGGCTGCATTGTCGATAAACACTGACCCATTTATGTTCGGGTTCGAAGCCCCATTGCTGCCGAAATATCCGGCCGCAATGCCGGCCGGCTGCGCACCACCCCCCGTGAGATGCACGCCGGAATTGATCGTACCGCTTGCCGTGACGCTAACGGTTGATCCTGCCGCAGCCGCGATTGCGGTCGCCTGGTTGATTGCCTGGATGCCGTGCGACCCAGAGGTGATGCTGGAGCCCGCAGTCGTCGAGACCGCAACATCACCACTGCTGAAGCTCGAACCGTTGATGCCATAGACGTCTCGGGCGACGATGGTCGCAGCATTGTTGTGGATGGTGACGTCACCGGGACCGTAATTGTATGCACGGATACCGTCGCCGCCATCGGCGTTGATGGTCGCAAAATTTTCGACGGTGACGTTGCCGAACGCCGTGGTGTTCGGAGTGTTTGTCGTGCCTCCCCTGTATCCCGCCAGAATTCCGGCCGGGCGGCTGCCGGCTCCGGTGTAGGTCATGCCGGAGTTGATGGTGCCGTAGGCGGTGACCAAAATCGAACTGTTGGCAGC
>JBOHIT010000146.1:0-3673 GCA_050726155.1 Bradyrhizobium sp. | reverse complement strand
AAGCCGGCGGCAATGGCAAGCGCGCCATCCTGCTGACGACGGGCGAAGACGTCACCATCGGCGCGATCGAGAAAATGTCGAAGTCGAAGAAGAACACCGTCGACCCCGACGACATCATCGCGACCTACGGCGCCGACGTCGCGCGCTGGTTCATGCTGTCGGACTCACCGCCCGACCGCGACGTGATCTGGAGCGACGAGCGGGTGCAGGGCGCTTCGCGCTTCGTGCAGCGGCTATGGCGGCTGGTCAACGAGTCGGCCGAACTGGCCAAGGCGGCCCCGGCCGCCCGGCCGGCCGCGTTCAGCGACGACGCGCTGGGCTTGCGAAAAGCCACCCATGGCGCGCTGGACAAGGTTTCGAACGGCATCGAGCGGCTGCATTTCAACGTCTGCCTCGCCCATATCCGCGAATTCACCAATGCGCTGGCCGAGGTGCTGGGGCGCGAGGGGCAGCCGGCGCCTGACCTGGCTTGGTCGGTCCGGGAGGCCGCGGTCATCCTTGTTCAACTGTTCGCGCCCATGATGCCCCATCTGGCCGAAGAGTGCTGGACGGTATTGGGACAAGCCGGGCTGATTTCGGAGGCCGATTGGCCCCAAATCGAACGCGATTTGCTGGTTGAAGACACGGTGACGCTGGTGGTTCAGGTCAACGGCAAAAAACGGGGTGATGTTACTGTGCCACGGGGCGCCCAAAATCCGGAAATTGAGGCTGCCGTTTTGGCGCTCGATGCGGTAAAACTGGCTCTCGGCGGCAAGGCCGTCCGCAAGGTGATTGTAGTTCCCATGAGGATCGTGAATGTCGTTGGCTAGGACCCGGATCGCCGCTCGGCTGCTGGCCGTGGCCGCCCTGGCGGCGCTGACGGCCGGCTGTTTCCAGCCGATGTATGCCGAACGTGCCGACGGCACGCCCGGCCTGCGCGAAAAACTAATGGGCGTGGAAGTGCCGCCCGTCAACAAGAACAACGCGTCGCGCGAAGCCCGCATCCAGGTGGAAATCCGCAATGCGCTGGCCTTCAAGCTCTACGGCAATGCGACCGGCATGCCGCCGACCCACAAGCTGGTGCTGCGGTTTGGCACCAGCCGCTCGTCGCTGATGATCGACCCTGCCACCGCGCTGCCGTCGAGCGAGAATTACGGCATCGATGCGCAGTTCAATCTGATCGAAATCGCCTCGAACAAATCGGTAATGACCGGCTCGACCTTCTCGCGCGTGTCCTATGACATCCCGGGCGGGCTGCAGCGTTTCGCACGTGCCCGCGCCTTCCGCGACGCCGAGGATCGCGCCGCCCAGGAGATCGCGGAAAATATCCAGACCCGGCTGGCGTCGTTCTTCGTCGCCGGCACCTGATCCATTAATACCGTCATCCTGAGGTGCGCGCCCTTGCGCGCCTCGAAGGATGGCTGCATCATCTTTGCTTTCTCATCCTTCGAGGCTCGCCAAAGAGGCTCGCACCTCAGGATGACGCCAGTCACCCGGATCCAAACTCAATGGTCGCGCTTCGCGGAAAAGAAATCGACGCTTTTCTCGCCCGGCCCGATTCCGGTCGTCCCATCATCCTGCTTTACGGTCCTGACGCCGGCCTGGTGCGCGAGCGCGCCGACGCATTGCTGGCGTCCGCCGTCGACGATCCTAATGATCCGTTTTCGCTGGTGCGGATGGATGGCGATGAACTGTCCGCCGAGCCGTCGCGGCTGGTCGATGAGGCGATGACGGTGCCACTGTTCGGTGGCCGCCGCGCCATCCGCGTGCGTGCCGGCTCGCGCAGTTTTGCCGGCGGCATCGACACGCTGGCGGAGATGCCATTGAGAGATTGCCGCATCGTGATCGAGGCCGGCGAACTGCGGCCGGAATCGCCGCTGCGCAAGGCCTGCGAACGCGCCAAGACCGCGGTCGCGATCGCCTGCTATCCCGACACCGAGCGCGATCTCGCCAAGCTGATCGACGATGAATTGCGGCCTTCCAGTTTGCGCATCGCGCCCGACGCCCGCGCGGTATTGACCGCACTGCTGGGCGGCGACCGGCAGGCCTCGCGCAACGAGCTGCGCAAGCTCGCGCTCTATGCCCACGGCAAGGGCGAGGTGTCGATCTACGACGTGATGGCGGTTGTCGCCGACGCGTCCGAACTGAAGCTCGACCCGATCGTCGACGGCGCGTTCGCGGGCAGGGTGGATCTGGTCGAAAGCGAATTCGCCAAGGCGATGATCGCGGGTACCTATCCCGGCGTGATCATTTCCGCCGCCCAGCGCCAGGCGGCATGGCTGCATAAATCAGCGCTGGCGGTAGCCGACGGCACGCCGGTCTCGACCCTGCTCGAGAGCGGATATCCGCGGCTGCACTTTTCGCGCAAGGGCGCGGTCGAGATCGCGCTGCGGAATTTCAGCGCGGCGAAACTCGCTGCGATCATCGAGCAACTCGCAACCGCCGCCTTCGACATGCGCAAGCAGGCCACGCTGGCCGCCGCAATCGCGCAACGCACGCTGCTCTCGATCGCGGCGAACGCGAAGCGGCGGGGATGATTATTCATTCGTCGTCCCGGCCTTGAGCCGGGACCCATACTCCGCGGCCCATCGATGATGGCACGGCGTCGGAGACCTCGCTTCGATCGATAGCACAACGCGGTTTGGGTCCCGGCTCGAGGCCGGGACGACGGCAGCGAACGGCTCGTTCAGCCGCCCTTCGCCAGCCGCCGCATCACCTCGTCAAGTTGCTCGAGGTTGCGATAGCTGATCTGCACCGAGCCGCCGGGGTCGCGGTGGTTGACGGTCACCGCAAGGCCGAGCGCGTCGCTGACGCGTTTCTCCAAAGCGAGCGTATCGGGGTCCTTGGCCTTGCCGCCGCTGCGGACCTTCTGCGGCTTGCGCTCCGGCACGCCCTCTTCATGCGCCAGCGCTTCGGCCTGGCGAACGTTGAGACCTTCGGCGACGATACGCTTCGCCGCGGCCAGCGGGTCCGGCACGCCGATCAGCGCGCGGGCATGCCCGGCCGACAATTCGCCCTTGGCAATGAGGGCCTGCACTTCCGCCGGCAGCTTCGTCAGCCGCATCATGTTGGCGACGTGGCTGCGACTCTTGCCGACCTCCTTGGCGATGTCTTCCTGGCTGCGTTTGAATTCTTCCGCGAGCGCGTGATAGCCCTGCGCCTCTTCCATCGCATTGAGGTCTTCGCGCTGCACGTTCTCGATGATCATGATCTCGAGCGCGTCGCTGTCGCTTACCTCGATCGGCACGATCGGCACTTCGTGCAGGCCGGCCAATTGCGACGCGCGCCAGCGGCGCTCGCCGGCGATGATCTCGTAACGATCGGTCGCGCCCTTGACCGGACGCACCACGATCGGCTGGATCACGCCATGCTGCTTGACGGACGCGGCGAGCTCGCCGAGTTCGGCGTCAGCGAAGGTCCGGCGCGGGTTGCGCGGATTTGCTTTCAGGAATTCGATCGGCACCTTGCGCTGATTGCGCGGACGCTCGACATGCGCGGCTTCGCCGCCGACATCCCCGATCAGACTTGCAAGACCGCGGCCCAGTCGCGAACGCGCTTCGTCGGCCATCGCCAGCTCCCTTGGATTCACTCGTAGCACTCCGGAATTAGAATCTTGAGGTTCGTTGGATCGCAGGGCTGGGCAAAGACGCCGTTGGCGCCGTGCCCGCCATCGTCCAACCGCGCAATCTTCTGG